>JAIOSH010000393.1 GCA_021107685.1 Bacteroidales bacterium
ACAAAAGGAACAGACGAATTTTCCATTAGCATAAAAGTTCCTATATTATCTTGTGTTACATTGCCTACATAATAAGTTTTAGTTAATTTTTCACGAGGAAAAAGTTTAATAGTATTAAAAAGATCAATACGGTAAACCATTTGATAAATTTCAACTTTTATAGATGAACTTGCTAAAAGAGCAACTGTTTTATTATGAGCTGACTTGGGCACAGGTGCCTTTGGAATAATATTCAACATAGTTTTTAAAAGCATATTAATACCGGATTTCCTGACCTTATAATTATTGTTCAATTTCCACTCACCCGCATTAATTCTTTCAAGCAATACACTTTGGTTTTTCTTGTCAACCATATAAATTTTAGTAATATTGGTTGTGTCATTTATTGCAAAATTCTTTAATTCGCTTTTAAATGTACCTTTTGAATGCGAATAGATTAAAATAACAGCTATTACTGCAAGAATAATTGTTATAATTATTATTAATTTATTTTTTTTCATACGTTTTAGTAAATTTTCTTTTCCTTATGTTGCTTTGAATTATTCCAAAAATAATTATCATTAAAACCGGTAAAATAATATTTAATAATTGCCAAAACAACCTGTTATTATTAATTTTTGTTCTGTCTAATAATCTAAGTTTTAACTCTCTTGACCTTATTGAAATTAAATCGGAATTATCAACAAGAAAATTCATTGCATTAAGAATAAATTCCTTATTGCCGAATGATTGTCTTGTATATCTGTCATAACCAAGTGGTAAAGGAGTTTTTTTTCCATCTAAATTTTGGATTTGGTTTCTAATAATATCTCCGTCTGCAACTATTATCATTTTATTCGGGATACTTTTCTCCAAAAAGCCAATATCTTTATTTTGCATTATTTCAGATGGTATCCTGTTCTTAAAAACAGATTCAAACTCACCTTCTAAAAGACATGCAACAGGCAGGTTTTGTTTATTATATAATAGTTTATCAGGTTCTTCTTTCAAAATATCAAGGTTAATATATACGGGAGTATTTACAGTTCTTGAATATTTTGATGTAGTAAGAAGAATAGTTTTATTGACATTCGAAGTTTTGATAGTATCAATAGTACTTATAAATTCTGTTTTTATAGCATTAAGATTATTTACAACAGGATGTTCAATTGTAGGAGTGATAACCGGAAAAAAGTACCATGGAAAAAAATCAATTTGTGGCTGACCACCTATCTGACCGGTTCTGAGTGGAATTGGCAGTGCATTTAAGTCCATTATTAAGTTTGTATTTAAACGCACGCCATAATTAAAAAGCTGATCTTCGAGATTAATATTATTGATAATACCCATTGTTGCTTCAGAATATTGTAAGCTGTCCATACTTGCAAAAACAGGGTCAATAAGCCATAGCACTTTTCCGCCACGCATAATAAACTGGTCAATAATAAATTTATCCTTTTCATTAAATACAGAATCAGGTTTTGCAATAATAATAGCTTTGTATTTATTTACAATTCTTGTTTTAAGCGAATCAATATTATCTCTTTCAGTTAAACTGCTTAGCTTTCCGTCAATTTTGATTCTGTCAACAATATAATATTCTTTTAAAGCATTAGTAATATCAGCAGTTTCAAGTGAGGTTAGCTCTCCATGACCTTCAATAAAAGCTATTTTCGGTTTTATATTAACTGTTAATTTTCTTATAGTATTTGCAAGATTAAATTCCAGTCCTTGTATAGAATTATTCAGAACTTCTTCGGGAGGCATATTCATTTGACTTATTAATAAGTGGACAGGTAATTCATTAGATTTGTAAGTTGCTATTGCTCCCGGAAAAATTATTTGCTGTGATGTTCCGTCATTTGTTTTTACCTGTAAATCTGTAGGATTTAGTCCCCGTTCAATTAAAAGCCTGTAAATATCATTTCTTTCGTTTTTATCAGAGCAGGAAGAAGGATTAATAAATTCATACTGAATATTATTGCTATAAGCCCTAAATTCATCAAGCATTTCTTTTGTTGCATTTCTTAATCGTTTAAAGCCTGCCGGAAATTCACCTTCAAGATAAACCTGGAAATAAACAATATCATCAAGATTTTTCAATAATTTCTTAGTTGATTCCGATAATGTATATCTTTTCTCAGAAGTAAGATCAAAACGTGTATAAACAAAGGAGCCGATGATATTAAGCAAAACAATAATTGCCAAACTTAAAATAAGCTGAAATATATTATTATTTTTTATGTTTCTTTTTCTGTTAGCCATCAATTATTTTTTTACCATTTTCTGCTTTCTAATGATATTTTTGTCAATAATATAAATAAAGATATAATACTAAAAAAATACAGAACATCTCTAGTATCAATAACACCACGACTCATTGAAGCATAATGAGAATTAATTCCTAATGTTTTAATAAACAAGTCAATATTGCCAAATAAGTCAAAAGAATAAATAAATTCAAAACCAATATATGCAAAACCACAAAGAAAAACAGCTATAATAAATGATATTATCTGGTTATCAGTTATTGAAGATGCAAAAAGTCCAATAGCTACAAAAGAAGCTCCTAAAAATAATAAGCCAATATATGAACCCCATATTGCGCCTGCGTCAACATTTCCGGGAGGCAAACCCAATTTATAAACCGAAATAAAATATATTAAAGTAGGTATTAATGAAAAAATTACTAATACAAAACCCGCAAAATATTTTGCTAATATTATCTGTAAATCAGAAAGAGGTTGGGTTAAAAGTAACTCAATTGTGCCGCTTTTTTTTTCATCAGCAAATAAACGCATAGTAATAGCAGGTATCAGAAATAAAAATACAAAGGGAGCAATTAAAAATAATCCGTCAAGATTGGCATATCCATAATCCAGAATATTAGATTCTATTGGAAACACCCATAAAAATAAGCCATTGATAAGTAAAAAAACGGTTATTACAATATAACCCATCAATGAATTAAAAAAACCGTTAACTTCTTTTTTTAAAAGTGTAAACATAAATTTTTATTGAAGATGCAAAATTAATTATTTTTGATAATTATTATGCAAATGATTTTACAAGACAATTTAATAAAATTAAGATTAATTAGTGTAATTCGTGTCAAAACATTTTAATTTAAGACTTTGTGGATGGACACTAATTTCCTCCGAAAACTTTTCTAAGAATATCCGTAACTCTTGCTAAAGGGTCATTACGAATATCCTTTTCTTCATCAGCTACTTTAATGAATAAACCATCTAATGCTTTTTTTGTTGCATGCTCATCCAGATCAGTGTTAACTTCATTCCATTCAGGAATAAATTGTGCAATATTATTATAAGCAGTTGTTAAAATATTCCACGATTCATTTGTTGAAATACCTCCTACTAAGGGTTTATCTAAAGCAATATTAATTTTAGGTTGAAAAGCCTCTTTTAATTCATTATAAGTATTTTGTTTTAAATAATGAGTAGCTGCAGTATCCTCTCCATTTAATATTTCAAAAGCATCAGTAATAGTCATAGAAGTAATAGCATTAACAAAAATAGGAATTGCTTCCGTAGCTGCATCTTCTGCAGCTCTGTTTATTCTTAATATTACATCTTCAATTAAAACATCAATTCCAATTGCAATTAATAATGGATCATCCATATTATCAACAATAATATCAGCTTCAGGCGGAAGAAATATTTTTATGATTTCGTCGCCATAATAGCCATCAATAACTGAAACAATGCTCACAGCAGTATCTGTTCCAATAGTTAATGCTTCTTTTAAGCCCTCTGTAACTTCTTCTTCGGTTAATGCTTCATCAAGCAAATTGACAATTTCCTCTGTTTTATCACAGGAAATTATAAATAAAATAGGAAAAATTAGAAATATAAGATTTGAAATTTTCATAATTATATTAATTTATAAATTCTCCAAAAGAAAATCTGTCATTCTTTTATAAAGATGTAATCTTGTATTTTTTCCTGTATAAATTCCATGATTGCTATTCGGATAAAATTGCATATCAAATTGTTTATCTGCACCGACTAATGCTGTTACCAGATCTATTGAATTTTGAATATGAACATTATCATCTGCAGTTCCATGAATTAATAAATATTTACCTTCTAATTTATCAACATGATTTATTGGGGAATTATTGTCATATCCATCAGGATTTTCCTGTGGAGTTCTCATAAATCTTTCTGTATATATATTATCGTAATATCTCCAGTTAGTAACCGGAGCAACGGCTATTCCCGTGCTAAAGTAATCCGCTCCCTTTGTCATACATAATGTTGACATATATCCTCCGTAACTCCAGCCAAAAATTCCTATTCTTCCAGGGTCAACAAAATTTAATGTTCCGAGATATTTTGCAGTTTCAATCTGGTCAATAGTTTCATATTTGCCTAATTCTTTATATGTCATTTTTTTAAATTCTTCGCCCCTGGCACCTGTCCCCCTATTATCTACCGAAACTACAATTATTCCTTTTTGGGCAAGCATCTGATACCATAAGCTTCCACCTGACCATGAATTTCTGACAGTTTGAGAGCCTGGTCCTCCATATATATATAATAATACCGGGTATTTTTTTATTGAGTCAAAATCATACGGTTTTATCATCCAGCAATTTAATTCAATATTTTCAGAAGTTTTAAAAGTGAAAAATTCTTTTTTACTGTAATTGTATTTTTTTAATGTATCTATGAGTTTAATATTGTCTTTTAAAATCCGCAATTCTTTGCCTTTTGCATTATTAACAGTAATATATG
>JAIOSH010000525.1 GCA_021107685.1 Bacteroidales bacterium
AAAGGTACATATTGGTTTGCTATACTATCATATTGTTTATAATCATTTAAGAACCTTAAATGTTCAAGTTTATAAATCATATCCTTTTTTCTTTTTCATATTCACAAACCCAACAATCTCCGATATAAAACATCTTTCCCTTTTTTATTAAATTGTAACCAAATTGAGTTAATATCCTAAAATTAAAATAATATAATGGGTAATTGATTCTGACCATAATAATGAAAATCCCAAACCTTTATAAAACAATTGACCGATTAATGGGATAATTGAACCTACCCTGTCCTGATTCCAAAAATAAATATCATTAGGTAATTTGAAATAGTGAAGCATTAAAACAGTAACTCCATCATCAGAATTAAAAAGAGGATAAAAAATTGATGAAAAGAGTAAAAAGGACAAAATTATTATTGTCGATATGATCAAATATATTAACAATTGCCTTATCATTAATTATCAGACAAAAATATTTTGAAATAAAAAAAGATAAAAGTAATACCTGTTTTTTTCATCCAAAAGAATAATAATCAATTAAAAATTATACCTGTTATCTTCAATAAGTTTATCGGCAATTCTTCTTCTTGCATTTTTTACATTAACAGGAGCCTGTTTTGTAAAATAATCTATCCTTCTCAGCATTATCTTTTGTTCTTCTCCTTCTGCAAAGGAATTAACAGCATCAATACCCGATTTATAAATAATGCCTGCTGCATCATAAACAAATACATCTAAAATATCTTTATAAATCATGATTGCTTCTTCACCTTTCATCTGTTCTAATTTTTCAACTCTGAGTAGTGTTGATTCAGCAGAATACACCTGCATAATTATATCGGAAATATTAAATAGTATCTCTTGTTCTGTAACCAATTGTCTTTTAAATTTTTCGGAAACAACTCCTAATAGTAAAAGAACTGCCTTTTTAAAATTCTTTATATATAATTTCTTTTCATCATAATAGCTTAAGCCAGAATAGTCCTGTTCAAGGTTTTCTGATAATTCATTAATTATATAATTAGCATACCTTATTACATCAAAACCTTCTTTAAGGGCTTTTTTAATAGTAGTATCAACGACTAATAACCTGTTAATTTCATTAGTACCTTCAAATATCCTGTTTATTCTTGAATCGCGATAAGCCCTGTCAATATCTGTTTCTGCTGAAAATCCCATTCCACCGAAAATCTGAACAGCTTCGTCAACAACAAAATTAAGTGCTTCAGAGCCAAATACCTTTAAGAACGCTGCCTCAATAGCATATTGTGCAATTCCCTCAATAGTTGCTTTTCCTTTTTTTTTGCCTTCATTTAGATTATTTTGAATTGTTTCGTCAATATTTTTACTTACCCTGTAAACCGAAGATTCAGTAACAAAAGTCCTTATCACCTGTTCGGCTAACTTATATTTTATAGCACCGAAATTTGAAATTTGTGAACCAAACTGTTTTCTTTCATTAGCATAATTTACTGATTGGGTTATTGCCCTTTTTGCAGCACCTAAAACAGTACCACCGAGCTTTATCCTTCCCATGTGCAGAATATTCAATGCAATCCTGAAACCTTCACCTCTTTTACCAAGCAGGTTCTCAACAGGTACTTTACAGTCATTATAAAAAACTTGCACGGTTGAAGAGCCTTTTATCCCCATTTTTTTTTCTTCGGGATTAATAGTAACACCGGGGAATTTTCTTTCAACAATAAAAGCACTTAAAACCCTGTCATTATCAATTTTTGCAAATACAGTCTGAACATCAGCAAAACCACCATTAGTGATCCACATTTTCTGACCATTAAGAATATAATGTTTACCATCTTCAGATAATACAGCCTTTGTTTTACCGGAATTTGCATCAGATCCGGCATTTGGTTCGGTAAGGCAATAAGCTGCCACTAATTCTCCTGAAACTAATTTATGAATATATTTATTTTTTTGCTCCTCGTTTCCGTAATAAAGAATCGGGAGTGTGCCAATACCGGTATGAGCTGAATATGCAACAGAATATGAATAACCTGAACCCATAGACTCACTTGCAAGCATTGATGTTACAAATGATTGATCAAAACCATCATATTCTTCAGGTACTGATATTCCTAACAAACCTAATTCGCCTGCTTTGGCTATAAGATTTCTCATTAAACCATCTTCCTGTTGGTCTATTCTTTCTAAAATCGGAAAAATTTCTGCTTCAAGAAAATCTTTACAGGTTTGTGCTATCATTTGCTGTTCTTCATCAAACTCTTCAGGAATGAAAATATCTCTTGCATCGGTTTCTTTAATAAGAAATTCACCGCCTTTTAAAACTTTTTTATTTCCCATTTTAATAAATTTTTATTTTAGGCTGCAAATTTATAATAAGGTAATCAGAAAACAAAAAAAACCGGGAAATTGTATTTAAATAAAACTTAATTTAGGGTTACCTTTTCAATTTTTTGGGAATATAAAAATTAAATAAGATTAATTTAACAAGCAAAATTCTTATTAAAATGTTAGATAACCAAAATTTAATCTTAAGTGTATCATTAATATTTCTATGTGTATTATTATTTGTATTTCATCAACAAATAAGACTTTTCTTGCTTAGAGTCTTCTATGGTAAATATAATTATTATTATGGAAAATTATATGATCAAATTTATTTTAAAAGATTTGACAGGATTTGTGTTGATAATGAGTATATACAACAGTATAACCAAATTTTATCAATGCGTAATAATTACCGTAATTATATTACGGATAATCAAATAAGTTTTTCCAGTATTCCATATTTGACAAAATTTAAAAATGTATTAAAACAAAAAGGAAGACCGCGTAGATATAATATTGCAAAAATCGGCACATCAGTATTAAAAAGATTAGAATATATTGATAGTGTGAGAGATGCAGATTTAAAAGTTTCATATTATTTTGTTGATGGTGTATTATTTATGGGAGAATATATGTTTTCAGACGTTAAAGAAATTGAAGGTCTCAATATACCTAAATTTATGATAAAAAAATATCTTAATTCCGATTTTGCAAATGAAAATATATTTTATATTCAGCATAAACCGAATTCCTTAATCTATTTTGAAAATAACGGGTTAAACCTATCAATAAAATATCTATATACAAACGGTTCACCAATTAAAAAGGCTATTTCTCAACATTTTGAAAATATAAAAAATAATGAACTTGTCATGGATAAGAATTTGAAAATTAAAATGAATAACCTTTTTTGAAATTTTCTAAATAAATTTATAAATTAATACTGAAATTATTCTTTAAATTTGACACCTGATTAAAATATTTATTTGCATTATGTCAACAATTCAGATAATAGGATTAGTCCTAATCTTAATTATAATATTTTTAATTATTTTTTCATTAAAAAAAATTAAGTTATATATAATACAAATATTTCATGGTAAATACAGCTATAAATATGTTAGTCGTTTTAAGCATTATACCAATACAAGCCCTTTCCCCCGTTGTTATAAAGATGATCTGATTCATCATATTATAATGTTCAAAAAAAGAGATAAAAATTCAAAAATTTATAAAACCGATAATATTATTCAATTTGATAATATACCATTTTTAACTGATTATAAAAAATTTACAGCAATTAAAGGAAAACCCCAATGTTTTAATGCTTTTATAATAGATAATGATGAGGTCAGGGTAATTGGATATAACCAATCTAAGTTCGATACAGATATATTAACATTATATTATTTTATAAATAATGTTTTTTTTATGGGAGAATATATAATCAATAATATAACAAAGATAAACACAGAAAATATTTCAAAAATTATCCTTAATAAATATTTTAAACAATCAATTGAAAATAGCAATAGTTTTTATATTGAGAATACAAATGATACAACTATATATTTTGGTGATAATGGATTTTCATTGTTTATTAAATATTTTTACTTAAAAAACACACAAATCAACGATTATATTGATAAATATTTAGAAACTACTTATTTTTAATATTTCATTTTCTAATATTGGAACAATTTTCCGATATTGGATATTATTATCAGATTTCGGATTTTTTTATTATTTAATAATATTTTTTTATATCAATGATTTACTTTGTGATACCTATCTGATATTAAATATATGTTAATGGCACATTAATTGATATGTAGATTTATTTAATATATACTGAACTCAAAAAAAATATAATTTTTTTAAACCTTAATAAGATATGCAAGTTAAATTATTCATTTGGTTAGCTTTAATAGTAATACTATTATTATTTTTCTTCTCTTATTATAAGAGAATTATTTTATTTTTAAGCCAGGTTATTTTCGGAAAATATAGCTTTAAGTTTCTGTGTATATACAGATATTTCAAAAATACAAGACCTTATCCGCCTAGTATATATGATGAATTAATACACCATATATTTCTGTTTAAGAATAAAAAAAACGGAACAACAAATTATTATTCTTATTCAAATATTCAGTTTAAAGAAGCTTCTTTTAACAGCAGCTTTAAGGAATTAATAAAGAAAAAAGGCAAACCTAATTATTTTAATGCAGATATAATTAATAATAATTCAGAAGTGAAAATTGTTGGTTATAAAGAAAAATTATTTGATACGGATATAAAAGCAATATACTTTTTTGTTGACAATTTATTTTTTATGGGTGAGTATATGTTTGAAGATATTAAAAAAATAAATATTGAAAATTTATCAAGAAATATTCTTAACAAATATATAAATTCTTATCAGAAGAATAAAAATGATTTTTATATTGAAGGTGCAAACAATACAATGATTTATTTCGGCGATAATGGATTTTCATTATATATTAAATTTTTTCATACGGAAAATCAAATTATAAATTCCTACCTTGATAAAGTTAATACTATAAAGAATAATTCACAAATATATAAAAAAGAAAAAATACAGGAAGAAGTAGTACTTAACTATGATTTAGCTTTATAATATTGAGTCCACTCCAAAAAGGTGTATTTCATCATTGCGAACGGAGTGAAGCAATCTCAATCTTCTGTCTTCCGACTTGCCATTTAGGGTGTAAGATTTACTTGTTATTTGTCTTTTCTACTTTATCAGGCTTAGCAGGTTTTGAAATTTTAATATTAATTTCCTCTTTTTTATCATTATAATCTACATTAATAATATCACCTTCAGATAATTTAGATTTAATTAATTCTTCGGCTAAGGGGTCTTCAATATATTTTTGTAATGCACGTTTGAGAGGACGTGCTCCAAATTGGGCATCCCAACCTTTTTCAA
>JAIOSH010000543.1 GCA_021107685.1 Bacteroidales bacterium
CTTTGATGAAATAGATAAACTTCAGAAGGAAGTTATTGCAATACGACCCGTATTAAAAGCTCAACTGAAAGAGCTAAAAAATTATTACAAAATCGGATTAACTTATTCTTCAAATGCTTTGGAAGGTAATTCACTTACTGAAAGCGAAACTAAAGTGGTATTAGAAGATGGCATTACAATAGGCGGAAAACCTTTAAAGGATTATTACGAAGCTGAAGGACATGCTAAAGCTTTTGACTTAGTATATAAATTAGCAAAAAAGTTAGAAATAACGGAAAAAAACATTAAAGACCTTCATAAATTATTTTATCAGAATATTAATTCCCAAAATGCAGGAAAGTACAGAAAAGTAAGGGTATTTATTTCCGGTTCGGAATTTAAGCCACCTGTCCCTGAACAAATTCCCGAATTAATGAAGAGTTTCATTGAAAAATACAAAACTAACAAACAAAACTATCACCCTGTTGTATTTGCAGCTAAGCTACATAAAAACTTTGTATTTATTCATCCATTTATTGATGGTAACGGAAGAATAGCCCGTCTGCTTATGAATCTCATTTTTATTAAATATCAATATCCTGTTACAATTATTCCACCGGTTTTAAGGATGGAATATATCAATTTACTTGAAAAAGCACATAAAGACGACAATGAATTTATCAATTTTATTGCCCAAAGAGTAAAACAGGCACAATTAGAATATATTAGATTGTTAAGTTAATATGAAAATTTGGTAACTATTCGGCTTGTAAAAAAGTTAGACTATTTGTAAATAAATTCTAAATTTAATATCAGAATATATAAACAAAATAATTGAAAAAAGTCAACGTTATTTTGGAAAGGACACATAACAATTCAATAATGAACAAATTTGCCACATATTATATATTAATGTTGAGTGTATTATTTTTTTTTACTGCTTGCAAAAAAGATGATGATAAACCACAAGCTCCTGATACATTTAATCCGACACCATATATTATTGAAATTCCTTATGCTTTTCCAAGCAACATGAATATTCCTGATGATAATCCTATGACAGTTGAAGGAGTAAAATTAGGCAGGTATTTATTTTATGACGGAAGGATGTCAGGCAGGACACATCCTGATTCATTAATGAGTTGTGCTACTTGTCATTTACAGGAAAATTCATTTGAATGTGGTGTAAACCATCCTGTATATATTGGAGGATTTACGCATGGGATTTGTGGTAAGCCTACTCCTCATGTTATGCTACCCTTAATTAATTTAGTCTGGAATAGTTCAGGTTATTTATGGAATGGTTTTATAAGCTCAGAGAATCCATTACCTCAATACAGAAATATTGAGGACCTGGTTTGGATGGGTATTGTAGCAGAACACGAAATGTTTAGTGATACAAATACTGCCAAACAAACTATTCAGAATATACCCGGCTATCCCGAATTATTTAAAAAGGCTTTTGGCTCTGATGTGGTAACTGTTAAAAATATGAGTAGAGCCATTGCACAGTTTATCAGGACATTAATTACATCTGATTCAAAGTTTGACAAGTATATGAAAGGTGAGGTACAGCTATCACAATCTGAACTGAATGGTTTTGTTTTGTTTACAACAGAAGAAGGTGCTGATTGCTTTCATTGTCATGGAGGTTATGGTAATCCGCTTTTTACAACCCATTTGTTTTATAATAATGGCAAAGATTCGCTTTTTACAGGAGAATTTGAAGACCCGAGAGACAGATACCATGTTACTTATGATCCAATGGATTTGGGCGCTTATAAAGCAACAACTTTAAGAAATATTATTTACACAGCACCTTATATGCACGATGGTCGTTTTGCAACATTGGATGAAGTTTTGGAATTTTATAATGAAGATCTGGTATGGTCACCATATATTAATCCTTTAATGCATCATATTGCTGACGGCGGAACACTTCTAACACCAAATGAACTCTCCGATTTAAAAGCATTCATTATGTCTTTAACAGATACTGCTTTTATTAATAATCCTGATTTTGCCAAACCCGATAAATTTCCTGATGAATAATATTTAGTTTTATTACATAAATTTGCAATATTGTTAAAATTGATTTTTTGTATAGTAATTTAATATAATATAATGGGAAAATTTACGATCATCAACCGAAAAAAACGCTGGGGTTTTACTTTTTTCGGACATATTTTAAAATTAATAATTTTATTATTAATAATATTTTTTATTGTAAAAAACATACAGCCATTTCTATCTGAAAATAATCCAATTGACGGAGACATCCTTGTTGTAGAAGGTTTTTTGCCCGATTATGCTTTAAAAGAAGCAATGAACGAATTTAACAGGAATAATTACAAATTATTGGTTATTACAGGAAAACCTATTGAAAAAGGATATTATCTATCAGAGTACAAAACAAATGCAAAAATTTCAGCAGCCACATTAATAAAGATGGGTTTTGATGAAAATTTAATTGTTACTGTTTCAATTTCAAAAAATGTTATGCGTAACAGAACTTATGCAACA
>JAIOSH010000509.1 GCA_021107685.1 Bacteroidales bacterium
CATGCTCAAGGTATCCCATTGGCAAACGGAGATGTTGGTAATGTAAAATGGTATCAGTTTAAAATACCAATACACAGCCCTGATTTAGTAGTCGGTAGTATTCAGGATTTTAAATCTATCCGTTTTTTAAGAATGTTTTTTCAAGGATTTAAGGAACCTATTGTTTGCCGTTTTGCAACACTTGACCTTGTTAGAGGTGAATGGAGAAAATATAGTAATAATGAAGATCTGTTATCACCTGGCGAATGGATACCTGACGATGTACAAAGCGAAACATCATTTGATATATCTGCTGTTAATATTGAAGAAAATGGTTTAAGAATCCCAATTCATTATGTTACTCCTCCCGGTATTGAAAGAGAAATGAACCTTGGAACAACCAATTTAACAAAGATGAATGAACAATCT
The DNA here is from genome assembly GCA_021107685.1 of Bacteroidales bacterium. GTDB lineage: Bacteria > Bacteroidota > Bacteroidia > Bacteroidales > SMBSF39 > SMBSF39. The sequence continues at coordinate 409 of JAIOSH010000509.1, forward strand.
ATGGTTTTGAAAGTAACTGATTTAATTGATGGTGATGCAAGAGCTGCTTATAAAACCGTTGATTTTGATTTTCGTCAATATAAGAAATTAAAAATGTTTGTTCATGCTGAAAAATCAAAAGAAAATGAATATCTTAAATATGGCGATCTGACAGTTTTTATTCGCATAGGTGCTGATTTTACTGAAAATTTTTATGAATATGAAATTCCTTTAACATTTACTGACTGGGGCACTTCAAGTGCGGAAGCTATTTGGCCTTATTCCAATGAATTTGATATTGATCTTCAAGAATTAGTGGATGTAAAACACGAAAGAAATATTAAAATGCGAGAGTCAGGTTCAACAGTTAATCTTTCCTTTCCTTATTATTCGTATGATGGAAATAACAGGATCACTGTATGTGGTTCACCAAATATAAGTGATGTGGAAGCCATAATGATTGGTGTTAGAAATCCCAAAAAAACCGATCTTACAGGTGATGATGACGGAGAATCAAAATCCGCAGAAATTTGGGTGAACGAATTACGTTTAACCGATTTTAATAAAAAAGGCGGTTGGGCAACAACTAACAGAATTGGTGTTAATCTTGCGGATTTGGGTAATGTCATTTTATCAGGCAGCTATAGTTCAGCCGGTTTTGGAAGTATTGACAAGAAACTTAATGAAACTCAAAAAGAAAGTATTACCCAGTTTGATATTGCTACTAATTTGGAAATTGGCAAATTCTTTCCCGAAAAAACAGGGATTCGGATTCCTGTACACTTTGATTATTCCGAAGCCAGAATAACCCCTGAATATAATCCTTTAGATCCTGATATAAAATTACAAAAAGACCTGAAATCTTATGATTCAAAATCACAAAAAGATTCAATTAAAAGACTTACATTGGATTATACGCAAAGAAAAAATATCAATTTCATTAATGTAAGAAAAGATAAAGTCGGGGCATCTTCAAAACCACGATTTTATGATGTAGAGAATTTTAATGTATCATACTCTTATTCTGAAATTTATCACAGAAATATTGATATTGAATATGATTTACAAAAAACATATAATGGTGGCATAGGTTATAATTTCTCAGGAAACCCTAAAAATGTCAAACCATTTGAAAAAATTGGTTTTATTTCAGATAATAAAGCATTTCAATTAATTAAAGATTTTAATTTTTACTTTTTACCTAAGATGTTTTCATTCCGTACAGATATGAATAGAGTAAATAATGAAAAAAAACTTAGGAATAAAAGTATGGCTGATGTAATTACTTTTCCATATTATTACAGGACTTGGGATTGGACCAGGGTTTATGATTTGAAATTTGACCTTGCAAAGTCTTTGACACTTAATTTTAGTACTAATGCAAATTCCTATATTGATGAACCATCAGGAAGTTTAAATAAAAATGATAAAGATTACAAGCTAAAAAGAGATACTATTATTGACCAAATACTAAGTCTCGGTACAATGAACAGGTATTCACAATCATTAGGCATTAATTATAATGTACCTATCAATAAAATTCCTTTACTTGACTGGCTTACTATGCAGGCCGGGTATCAAAGCAGCTATAACTGGACTGCATCGCCACAATCTATCCAGGATTTTATGGGTAATACAATAGCTAATAATAATACAAAACTTCTAAGTGGAAATTTAGATTTAGTAAAACTTTATAATAAGATTGGATACCTTAAAAAAATCAATGAAGGAAAGAAAAAGACAAAAAAAGACAGAGGTAAGAAGTCAAAAGACGAGCCTGATGGAAATCAACAAGATAATAAAGACACTACTAAAATTCAAGATAAACCTGAAGTTAATTATTTAAAATTAGTATCTGATAATGTTCTAAGAATATTAATGGGATTTAGAAAAGCTTCAATTTCATATACAGAAAATAATGGGACATCTATTCCTGGTTTTATGCCTGAACCAGGACCTTTGGGGAACGACTGGAATAAAAATGCTCCCGGGTTTGGTTTTATTTTTGGAAAACAGCCTGATGGTCCTGAATATTTTCGGGAATGGCTTACAACAAGTTCCCGTCTCAATACTGCTTTTATAACAAATTACAATAATAATCTGACTCTACGTGGCACATTTGAACCTATTAAAGACCTTAAAATTGAAATAACTGCCGACCGGACTTATGCCCAAAATTTTCAGGAATATTACGTTGCTGATTCAATATTAGGAGATTTTAAGCACAGCAATAGCATAGAA
>JAIOSH010000504.1 GCA_021107685.1 Bacteroidales bacterium
AACCTTTGCAGTATCATAAACATCAATATCCATATTTTTTCCTGTACCTCCTCCGGCATCACGAAAGGTTATTTCTCTTAATCTTCCTAACTCTTTTAATAAATTTGGAGAATCCTGATGCGAAAAAACATAAATTTTATTATTACCATTATTTGTAACTCTGATAAATTTATCATCAGTAAGTTCTTTTTCTAAAAGAGCCTTATCAACAGGCGAAATTATTGTTTCCATAATCATCTTTGTTTATTCTGCTTTGAGTAACTTTTAACGTCAAATAATCATATTCAACGTTACTCTTTATTGTCTGTACGTTCGACTTTAAATGCTTCATCAGCTTCTCGCCAATTTTCTAAATTAGATAAAATTTCTTCATTATTCAGAGGTAAATTTCTTGCAATTTCTATTGCCTCAAATTCATTTATAGCTTCAACTTTATAACTACAATAACCAGAATAGTATATTTTTACTTCAAAATTTTTCATTGCTTCTGTAAAAAACTTTTTCTCAATATTTTTATTCCCAAAATTCATTTATCTATCCTTAATTTTAAAATACAAAGTTAATAATTAATCGGGATTTCTTGCGTTTAATACTGGTTCCCAAATGCTCCTACAACGATTACGCTATGAATAGTTGCCGATTGCGGACTGTTTTTCTGTCAAGTTACACAGAACTTGGATGCGGACTACAAGCCTTGAATTTACTACTGTTTCGGCAATTACTTATAGCGTGCGTTAGGCTTCTTTCTTCCTTAAATTTGTTATAAATATTCCTTAATTCATTGTAGTCTTCTGAGTTGTATTCTTTCATTGATTCAAAGTGATTGTTTAATACTTTATTCATTAAATCTATATCAACCTTTTGTTTTACCATTTGATTATATTCAAGTTCATATTTATCTTTAAAAGCTTTATAATATTTTTGAGATAAAATCTTATATCTTTCATAAATCACCTCTAATTCATCTGACAACAATTCTTTAAAAAAGGTTTGTTTATCAATGTTTTTCTTGGCTAAATCATATCCTATAAAATTTAGCAAATAATAAGGTGATGGTGTTTTCTTATCTTCGCTATTTCTTTTATCAATTTCTGCTTTTTTATATAAAATAATAAGTTTAACAATACTTTCAGTCGTGAAAAACTCTCCTATTTTAGTAGAAAATTGTTGATAATATTCCTTGTTGGTTGGTTTTAATAGGTAAGCTTTTTTTGTATAAGCAAAATAGGCATCTTTCTTTAAAGCACCTATTATTTGTATCAATGTTTCCAAGGAAATTTGAACATTTTGCAACATTTTAAACTCTATAAAATTATCTGAAATATTATTTTTTGCTTTTAAAAGTAGTTCACCTAATTCCTTTTTCTCCTTATAAAATTGTTTAAATTGATATTTGTCACTTTGCTTAACAGTTAATAAAAATCCAAAGTTTTTAAGATTCTTTTGTATTGTAAAGAAAGGTTGTAATGTTGCTCCAAATACTTTATCATTTATTGAATTTTGACTGTTTGTGTATTTAACAATATCTCGATAGAAATTTGTGTCACTTTCCTTCATTACAAGTATTTTCGCCATTATATAAACATCCTCAAATTCCTCGTTAATATTTTTATAGTTTTTTAATGCTTCAACAATTGAATTAACTGTTTGACAACCGTTAACTATTTGAGGATTTGTTATATTAACAATTTTTGCATCAGCTTTTGCACGTTCACATATTATGGTAATACCATTATTGTAATAAAAGAAATTCCCTCTTTCATTTTCATCTTTAAGAGTTGTTATAATTCTTTTATTAATACCACTTGTCCCTCCTAAATATTCTCTAATATTCTCTTCAAATAAAGGATAATTTTTAGCCTCTGCATCGTTCCATAATTTATATATCTCAGTCACTTTTGCCATTACATAATACGCTTCTGACATATTAGGTAAATTATATTCTTGTGGTCTTATTGCCAAATACGCTGCTTTATTTTTTACATTCAATTTCGTATTTAATGTTATATTTTCTTTATAGGATTTACCATAATATTTATTTTTAATGTCATCTAAAAAGAATATTTCAGCAAATACATTCTCGTCTTTAAAATTTTTAATTACAGAGATAACATCTTCTGTTTTATTGTTATTCGTAATGTAAAAATGAAGAAATATTTTATATTGTTCATCATCTTTTATCTTTTCAAATAATTTTTGCAATTCAACACTTCTTCTATAATTACCGTCTCTTAATTTTGACAAAGGTCTTGTTAAAAAGTCAGAAACCTCTTTTGAACTTAAAATTGTTTTGTCACTATAATATTTATTTTGTATAATGTAAAGCTCCTTATCGTCTTCATAGTGTACAAAACAATCTATGCCTTTGTCATTATACTCAGTAATATTTACATTACATTCTTCTTCGTCAAGATTGTAAATATTGCTTAATATCCAATAATTAAAAGTATATTCGTCTTTTATAACATTTGTATCCCAAGATAAATTATCTTTTAATAATTGTATGTCTTCTTCAATTTGTTCTCTTAAAATTCTATTTTCCATAATATTTTTTTTCAAATTTATTATACGATTCTGTTCTCTTTAATGAAGTTCAACTAAGGAATAACGTTAATTAAATATAGTTGTTTCAAAAGACGTATCTATTCCTTTTGATAGTGCATATACATATTGTTTTACTTTTTCAGCCCATTCTTTATAATTGTATTTTTTATCAAACAGACTATATGGAATTGGTTTGCCAAATATAATATTTATTGTTTTATTTTTTTGTTTATACATTTCGTCAGCGAGATAAAGCATTTCAATATTTGCTTTAATTTTTAAAAATTTACGAATATTGGCAAGATTATAAAAAAAATTAGAATTTTTCCCGTTGATATAAACAGGTATAATATCTCTGTGATATTGTTTGGCTTTTGAAATAAAAGTTTTTTTCCACTCCAGATCAATTATTTTTCCTGATTGCTTTCGCGAAACCAATCCTGCAGGAAAATATAGAATTAGCTTATCTGATGCAAATGTATCATGGATTATTCTAATATTTTCGGTATTACTACCATGTTTATTTATTGGTATAAATAATTCTTTTAAATTTGGGAGGAATAAAAGTAAATCATTTACAGGAAAAACAATATCTTTCCTAAGTTTACCAACGACATTCATAAGAGCCAAACCATCAAGTCCTCCTAAAGGATGATTTGAAGCAATAATATATCTGCCTGTTTCAGGGATGTTTTCCAGACCTTTAATGGTTATTTTTACTCCAAATTTTTTTAAAGCCTCGTCAATAAAATCTAATCCGAATTTATTCCTGTTTTGAAATAAAAGCGAATTCAATTCCTTTTCATGAATAACTTTTCTTAAATAATTAAATACAAAGCCAGGCAGCAATTTTACCAACTTTGGATTTTTGCTTTTAATAACATTCTCAAGGTCAATGAAACGTTCTGTTATTATTATTTCACCTGCTTTTGATTTATTATTTTCCATTAATTGTTAAGTATATTAATAGTATTTCAAATACATTACAAATTTATATAATATTCATAAATTTTTAAAATATCCGAATAAATATTTCCAAAAAAATATTCTTTCTATTCCAAATAGTATCTGATAGTTACAAATTGTTAATAAAATATTTTTTAAAAAAGTGAAACTTTTTTAGAAAAATCAAGTTATTAAGAGCAATGGTGGGAAAAAATGGGAAAAGTTGTTAACAAATGGTAAAAAGTGGAATTTAATATATATATTTACGCCTTCAAATTAATGTAATCCGATGACCAACTTAACTTATACTTATGAATGTAAAGTTGACTCAAAAGGCAGACTAATGTTGCCTTCCGGGCTGAAAAAGGAATTATTGCCAATAGTGAATGAGGGTTTTGTAATTAAAAGAAGCATTTTTTATAAATGCCTTGAATTATATCCAAAAGGAGAGTGGGAAAAGGAAATAACCGGTATTAACAAACTAAATAGATTTATAAAGAAGAATGTTGATTTCATAAGAACATTCATGGCAGGTGTTAAACCGGTTGAATTAGATGGAAATGGCAGAATACTTATACCTAAAGACCTGATAGCTTTTGGTGATATTAAAAAAAATATTGTATTGACATCACAAATAAACAAAATTGAAATTTGGGATAAGGATAAATATGAGGGTGTTGTAAGTACTGAAGAAAGTAAAATCGGAGAGCTGGCTGAAGAAGTTATGGGAGGTATTAATAAAACCGAAATTGAGGAATAATGTATCACGAGCCGGTAATGATAAATGAATGTATTAAAGGATTGGCTATTAAGCCTGATGGTATTTATGTTGATATTACTTATGGCAGTGGTGGTCATTCAAAAGAGATATTAAAAAAATTAACAAAAGGTAAATTAATTGCTTTTGACCAGGATGATGATGCAATAAGAAATAAAATTGAGGATGAAAGATTGACTTTGATACATCAAAATTTTAGGTACATGAAAAATTTTTTAAAGCTATATAAAACAGTGCCTGTTGATGGTATTATAGCTGATCTGGGAGTTTCATCCCATCAATTAGATGTAGCTGAACGGGGCTTTTCAACAAGATTTGACGGTGAACTGGATCTCAGGATGGATAGAAAGAAAAGACTAAGTGCCAGGGAAGTAGTAAATAATTATTCGGAAAGACAATTAAGAGAAATATTTTTTAAATACGGAGAAATTAAAAATGCTTTAAAATTAGCTGCTATTATTGAAAAATCAAGAAGAGAAAGTGAAATTAAAACAACATCACACTTGAAAGATATTATTTCAATATGTGCAAAAAGGGGGAGAGAAAATAAATATTATGCACAGGTTTTTCAGGCTTTGAGAATAGAAGTAAATAATGAACTCGAAATTTTAAAGGTAATGTTAGGTCAAACAGTTGAAGTGCTGAAACAAGGAGGCAGGTTGGTTGTTATTTCTTACCACTCATTAGAAGACAGGTTGGTAAAAAATTTTCTAAAATCCGGTAATTTCAAAGGTGAGATTGAAAAAGATTTTTATGGCAACCCTATAGTAAACTTTAAATTGATAAATAAAAAGCCAATAATCCCTAATGAAGAAGAGATAAAAAGGAACAATCGTTCACGAAGTGCAAAACTAAGAATTGCAGAAAAAATTTAATAATAATGTCTGTGAATACTAATAAAATAAAGGAGAAAGAACAAGAAAAAGAGGTGAAAACTTCAACAAAAAATAGTATTGCTGAAAAATTACTTGTTTTTTTCCTTGGAGGTGATTTTTTAAAAAAAGAAAACACTTTAAAGTTTTTACCCTTCATTCTATACCTTGCTTTACTCGTAATAATTTACATAGGGAACTCATATTATGCTGAAAAAAATATTCGTGAAATTGAAAAGATACAAAAAGAATTAAAAGAGCTTAGATATGAATATATCTCAACGAAATCGGAACTTATGCACAGAAGTAAGCAATCACAGATAGCAAAGAGTTTAAAATTAACAGGAATAAAGGAATCAACTGTTCCGCCTAAAAAAATATTTATAACAGAAGAAGAACAGGAAAATTAAATATTGCAATGAACTTATAATATTAAAAATTGAAAGATATTAAAAAAGACATATTGTGGAGAGTTTACCTTTTATATTTTGGTGTCTTGCTTTTCGGATTATCAATAATAGGCAAGGTAATATATATCCAGTTTGTTGAGGGAAAAGAACTAATAAAAAAAGCCGAGCTGCTGGATCTCAAATATTTTAATATTGAAGCTGTCAGGGGAAATATATGTGCATCAGATGCAAGCCTGCTCGCAACCTCCATACCAATTTTTAATGTTAGAATGGACGTAAGCTCTCCTTTAATTACCGATAAATTATTCTATAATAATGTTGAATCATTAGCAAATAATTTGGCTAAGCTGTTTAGAGACAAATCAAAACAAAAATATAAAAGAAATTTATTAAATGAACGAAAAAAAGGCAACAGGTACTATCTGTTAAAGCGTAATGTAACTTATGATGAATTAAAAAAGATGCGAAGCTTTCCAATTTTAAAGCTTGGTAAATATAAAGGAGGTATGATAGTAATTCCAAAGAACAAGAGAGAAAAGCCTTTTAAGTTATTAGCTGAAAGAACGATTGGTTATGAAAACAAAAAAGAAAAAGTATTTGTTGGATTGGAAGGGGCTTTTAGTGAATATTTAAGTGGTGTTAATGGAAAACAGTTAAAACAAAGGATTAGCAATGGTGATTGGAAACCTGTTTATGATGAGAATGCGGTTGAACCTGAAAATGGTAAAGATATTATTACAACAATTGATATTAATATTCAGGATGTTGCAGAAGATGCTTTAATGAGACATCTTGAAGAGCATAAAGCAGATTGGGGATGTGCGGTTCTGATGGAAGTGCAAACCGGCTATATTAAAGCAATAGCCAATTTGCGAAGAGATACAATAAATAACAATTATACTGAAGCGTATAATTATGCCGTAGGCGAAAGTATTGAACCCGGTTCTACATTTAAACTTGCTTCAATGCTTGCTGTATTAGAAGATAAAAAAATCAATATGGAAGATACCATAGATATTGGAAATGGTATTGTGAAATATTATAATCTTGAAATAAAAGATGTTTATCCGATTAGAGACGGTAAAATCACTGTTAAAGAAGCATTTGAAAAGTCATCAAATGTCGGTATTTCCAAAATTATTTATAATGCTTATGTTACAAAACCTGAAAAATTTGTAGATCATTTGTATGATATGTCTCTTAATAAACCGCTTAATATTGAGATACATGGTGAAGGAAAGCCGGTTATAAAAAATACAGATTATGAAAGTTGGTCAAAAGTAAGTTTACCATTCATGTCAATTGGATATGAAATAAGAATGACCCCGCTACAATTACTTACTTTTTATAATGCCATAGCAAATAACGGTAGATTAGTTAAACCAATATTTGTAAAAGAAATACAAGTTGCAGGTAAAACCATTGAAACTTTTGAACCTGTTGTAATTAATAAAGCTATATGCTCTAAAGCAACCATTGAGAAAGTTCGCGAACTTTTAGAAGGTGTTGTTGAAAATGGAACTGCACAAAAACTGAATAGATCAGTTTATAAAATTGCAGGTAAAACAGGTACAGCACAAATTGCTAATCAAAATAAGGGGTATGATAAAGAAAATTATAATGCTTCTTTTGTTGGTTATTTCCCTGCAAACAACCCGAGATATTCCTGTATAGTAGTTGTGAGCAAACCCTCAACAGGTAAGTATTATGCAAGTTCTGTCGCTGTTCCTGTTTTTAAGGAAATAGCTGATAAGGTCTATGCAACGCAGTTAGATATTCATTTCCATGATGAAAATATTTACAACAGTACTTATATTCCTTTATACACAGTTGGTGAACAGGATGAAATTAAAAATATTTATAAAATACTTGATTTCCCTATTGACTCTTTAAGCTCAAATTCCGAATGGGTTGTGGCTTTAGAAAGTAATAACTCTGTAAGACTGGGAACAAGAATAATAAAAGAGGATATTGTCCCTAATGTAAAAGGAATGGGTGTTAAAGATGCTGTTTTTATACTTGAAAGTCTTGGATTGCATGTGAAAATTAAAGGAAAAGGTTTTGTTAAAAACCAATCAAAAACACCAGGTACTATAATAAAAAAAGGCAGTGAAATTATTTTAAATCTTTCTATATCATAAAATTAACCTTAATGGTTTATAAAATCAACAGGTTGTAAGCTAATGAAAATCAATTGAAAAATTTAAAAGACATCTTATATAAAGCAGGTATCACCAATGTAACAGGTTCAACTGATATTGAAGTCAATTCAGTATGTTTTGATTCAAGAAAGGTTAAACAGGGTGACCTTTTTATTGCTGTTAAAGGTATAAACTTTAACGGACATTCTTTTATTAATCAGGCTATTGAGAATGGGGCTATTGTTATTGTCTGTGAGGATTTACCTTCTGACATTTTAAATGAAATTACTTATATTAAAGTTAATGACAGTAGTTATGCCTTAGGTGTTATAGCATCAAATTATTATAATAATCCTTCCTCAAAAATACAGCTTATTGGAGTTACAGGTACAAATGGAAAAACCACTATTGTCAGTTTGCTTTACAATTTGTTTTGTGAACTTGGATATAAAGCAGGTCTTTTATCAACAATAAAAAATAAAATTGATAATGAAGATATTCCTGCAACACATACTACTCCTGATGCAATACAGATAAATGATCTCCTTTGTAAAATGCTTAATAAAGGCTGTTCTTATTGTTTTATGGAGGTCAGCTCTCATTCAATAGTTCAAAACAGGATTGCCGGACTGGAATTTACAGGAGGTATTTTTACCAATATCACTCACGACCATCTTGATTATCATAATTCGTTTGATGAATATCTTAAAGTAAAAAAGAGATTTTTTGACACCCTTCCTGCTAAAGCCTTTGCATTAAGCAATATTGATGACAAAAATGGCATATATATTCTTCAAAACACAAAAGCAGCAAAAAAAACTTATAGTTTAAAAACCATCTCGGACTTTAAATGCAAGATAATTGAAAATCAATTTGAGGGATTACAATTGAATATTGATGGAATTGATATATGGTGCAAGTTAATTGGAAGATTTAATGCTTATAATTTACTGGCAACTTATGCTGCTGCTGTACTTCTTGGAGAAGATAAATCAAAAGTTCTGATAACTCTTAGTAATCTTGATTCTATTGATGGACGTTTTGAATTTATAAAATCACGAGATAATATAATTGCTATAATTGATTATGCTCATACGCCTGATGCCTTAAAAAATGTATTAGATACAATTGGTACAATAAGAACACGAAACGAACAACTTATTACTGTCATAGGTGCGGGAGGTGATAGAGACAAGAAAAAGCGTCCTGTTATGACACAAATTGCCTGTGAAAAAAGTGATAAAGTTATTTTAACCTCTGATAATCCAAGATCAGAAGATCCTGAACTCATTATTGAAGAAATGAAAAAAGGTGTTGAACCATTACACTTTAAAAAAGTGCTGTCAATTACGGACAGAAAAGAAGCAATTAAAACAGCATGTATGTTGGCAAAAGCAGGTGATATAATACTTGTCGGCGGGAAAGGACATGAAAAGTTTCAGGAGATTAAAGGGGTTAAATATCCTTTTGATGATAAAAAAATAGTAAGACAATATATTCAACAGTAATATTAAATTTTTATGTTTTATTACTTATTTAATTATTTAGATAGAGCCTTTGATTTCCCCGGTGCAGGAGTATTTCAATATATTTCTTTCCGTGCTGCTATGGCAGTTATCACTTCTTTGACTATTTCGATGCTCTTTGGGAAAAGCCTGATAAAATTGTTAGTAAAAAAACAAGTTGGCGAAACTATCAGGGATTTAGGATTGAAAGGCCAGTTGGAGAAAGAAGGCACTCCAACTATGGGAGGATTAATTATTCTTGGTGCAATTTTAATTCCCACATTCTTATTTGCCAAGTTAGATAATATTTACATAATCTTAATGCTTTTTACAACTATTTGGCTTGGTCTGATAGGGTTCGTGGACGATTATATAAAAGTTTTCAGAAAAGATAAAAGCGGACTGGCAGGCAAATTTAAGATTATTGGCCAGGTTATTCTTGGATTGGTAATAGGTTTGACCTTGTATTTTAATGAATCAGTTGTTATAAAAGAGAAAGTCAGAGTAGAGCAAACTGCAACAATATATAATCCTGAAAATAATAATATTGAAGATAGTGAAGTTAGCGGTAAATTTTCAAAAGAAACTGTTAAGTCAACAAAAACAACAATACCATTCTTTAAAAACAATGAGGCTGACTATTCAAAAATATTATCATTTTTAGGTGAAGGCTATGAAAAGTGGGCTTTTCTAATTTTTATTCCTATAGTTATTCTGATTATAACCGCTATTTCTAATGGAGCAAATTTAACAGATGGTATGGATGGCTTGGCTACAGGCACTTCGGCAATTATCGGGGCTACATTAGGAATACTTGCCTGGGTCTCAGGTAATATCATTTTTGCAGATTATCTTAACATAATGTATATACCTAATACAGGCGAGTTGACAATATTTATCAGTGCATTTGTCGGTGCCTGTATAGGTTTCTTGTGGTATAATTCATATCCTGCCCAGGTTTTTATGGGTGATACAGGTAGTCTATCTATTGGGGGTATAATTGCTGTTTTTGCTATAATAATACGTAAAGAAATATTAATTCCGATTTTATGTGGGATATTCATTGTTGAAAGTTTGTCAGTCATTTTACAGGTAGGATATTTTAAATATACAAAACGAAAATTAGGAGCAGGAAAAAGGATTTTTAAAATGGCTCCTCTACATCATCATTTTCAGATAATCGGATATTCGGAGCCGAAAATTGTTCTACGATTCTTTATTGTTGGGATCATGCTGGCTGTATTTACCATTATAACACTAAAATTAAGATAAATACACCATGGCTGTTATTAATGAATTAATAAATAAAATGAAAATTGAAGAAGCGAATAGTAATATTAGGAGCAGGGGAAAGTGGAACTGGAGCAGCAGTTTTGGCAAAGCTAAAAGGATTTGATGTTTTTATTTCGGATAAAGGAAAAATTGAAACTAAATACAAGAACGTTCTTTCACAATTTGAAATTGAATATGAAGAAGAAAAGCATTCTGATACATTGATATCTAATGCAAATGAAATCATAAAGAGTCCTGGAATTCCTGATAATATTCCAATAATTAATAAGCTCAAAAAAAAAGGAATAAAAATAATATCAGAAATTGAATTTGCAGGAAGATTTTCAAATGCAAAAAAGATTTGTGTAACAGGGAGTAATGGCAAAACAACAACAACAATGCTGACTTACCATATTTTGAAAAATGCCGGCTTTAATGTAGGATTGGCAGGTAACATTGGAAAAAGTTTTGCTTTTCAGGTAGCTCATAATGACTTTGATTTATATGTGCTTGAAATAAGCAGTTTTCAGCTTGACGGGATGTTTGATTTTAAAGCTGATGCGGCAATATTAATGAATATTACTCCTGACCATTTAGACAGATATAACAATGATTTTAAGAACTATATTAATTCAAAACTCAGGATAGTTCAAAATCAGACAAGTAAGGATGTTTTTATTTATTGTGTTGATGACTCTGTTATTGAAAATGAACTTAAAAAAAAGGTCATTAAAGCGAAACAATATCCTTTCTCAATAAAAAAACAATTTAAAAAGGAAGGAGCATATTTAACTAACAATGAAATTACATTCAATATAAAACAAAAACAATTTAAAATGACATTAGAAAATTTAGCACTTCAGGGAAAACATAATATTTATAATTCTATGGCTGCCGGAATTGCAGCAAGAATTTTTGATATTAGAAAAGATACTATTAAAGAAAGTCTTTCAAATTTTCAGAACATTGAGCATCGTCTTGAATTTGTTGGTAAAGTTCATGGAATAGAATTCATTAATGACTCCAAAGCTACAAATGTTAATTCTACCTGGTATGCTCTGGAATCTGTCAATAATCCGATAATATGGGTAGTTGGTGGAATTGATAAAGGTAATGATTATAAAATATTGAAAGATTTAGTTGTAAAAAAAGTTAAGGCAATAATATGTTTGGGATTAGACAATCAAAAGATATATAATGCCTTTGCCGATTTCGTAGAAACAATTGTAGAAACAAAATCGGCAGAGGATGCAGTGGAAGAAGCATTAAAACTTGGAGAAAAAAATGATACTGTGCTTTTGTCACCTGCATGTGCCAGTTTTGATCTATTTAATAATTATGAAGATCGTGGCAGGAAATTTAAAGAAGCTGTTAAAAAATTATAATTTTCAAATTTGTTATTATTCTAATGTCATAGATTTTAATTTGAAAAACACCAAGGCTTAAATTTAGAAATAAACAGATGAATACATTTTTAAATAATATAAAAGGCGACAAGGTTATCTGGGCTGTTGTAATTTTACTTTCTGTTTTTTCCTTATTAGCAGTTTACAGTTCAACAGGCACATTAGCTTATAAATATCAATCGGGTAATACAGAATATTATATGTTCAAACATTTTATAATTCTTATTTTTGGATTTATATTAATGTATTTGGCACATCTTGTTAAATATACCTATTTCTCCCGGATATTTCAAATAACTTTATATATTGCCATACCTTTACTATTGTTAACCTTATTTGTAGGATTAAACATAAATGAAGCAAAGCGTGTTTTACCTTTACCTTTTAATCTTACTTTCCAAACATCAGATCTTGCAAAGCTCACATTAATCATGTATTTAGCCCGGTTACTTACTAAAAAGCAAGAACAGATAAAAGATTTTAAATCGGCTTTTTTGCCAATAATGGTGCCGGTTATAATTGTATGTATATTGATTCTTCCTGCAAATTTTTCAACAGCAGCAATTCTATTTGCAACAAGTCTTGTATTAATGTTTATTGGAAGAATAAATCTCAAGCATATATTATCCTTAATAGGAATAGGATTAGTTTCTCTATCTTTAATGTTTTTACTGGCTAAAGTATATCCCAATTTATTACCACGAATAGACACATGGACTAACAGGATTGAAAATTATATAAATGGAGATATTGAAAGAAATTATCAGGTTGAACAAGCCAAGATAGCCATTGCATCCGGAGGTATTTTAGGTAAATTCCCGGGCAACAGCACACAACGTAATTTTCTGCCTCATCCTTACTCGGATTTTATTTATGCGATTATTATAGAAGAATATGGACTTATTGGTGGAATTGTTATTGTTTTATTATACCTGATATTATTTTTCAGAGCTGTAAAAATAGTTACAAAATGCCCGAGAAATTTCGGTGCCTTTTTAACAATAGGAGTTGCTTTTAGCCTGGTGTTTCAGGCAATGATAAATATGGCTGTTGCTGTAAATTTAATTCCCGTAACAGGTCAAACATTACCATTAGTCAGTATGGGTGGTACATCTATCTGGTTTACAAGTTTAGCTATAGGTATAATATTAAGTGTTAGTAAAGAAATTGAAAAAAAACCGGAAAAAGTTAAAAGCTATGCAATTGCATGATATTAAAATAATAATAAGCGGAGGAGGAACAGGAGGACATATTTTTCCTGCAATTGCTATTGCTAATGCTTTAAAGAAAAAAGAAAAAAATTGTGAAATTTTATTTATCGGAGCAAAAGGAAAAATGGAAATGGAGAAAGTGCCTGCCGCAGGTTTTTCTATTGAAGGTTTATGGATTAGCGGTTTGCACAGGAAACTGACTTTAAAAAATCTGTCGTTTCCTTTTAAAGTGGTAGCAAGTTTATATAAAGCAAAAAAAATTATCAATAAATTCAAACCTGATGTTGTTGTGGGGGTAGGAGGGTATGCAAGCGGACCAACTTTAAGGGTAGCAGCCAAAAAAGGAATACCTACACTTATCCAGGAACAAAATTCTTATCCGGGAATAACAAATAAATTACTCGCCAGATCTGTTGATAAAATTTGTGTTGCTTATAAAAGTATGGAACGTTTTTTTCCTGAATCAAAGATAATTCTTACTGGAAATCCTGTGAGAGAAGAAGTCGTTCAGATTGAAGGAAAAAAAGAAAAAGCAATTGAATATTTCGGATTAACAAAAGACAAGAATATTTTATTAATAATTGGAGGTAGTCAGGGAGCAAAGTCTATTAATGAAAGTATTCATCATAATTTACAGTTATTTGTTAATAATAATATACAATTGATTTGGCAAACCGGAAAATATTATTTTGATACTGCAAAAGAAGCAATAAAAGAATTTGAAAATTCCGGTATTAAAGTTTATGAATTTATAACAAGAATGGATTATTCATATTCTGCAGCCGATATTGTTGTTTCAAGAGCCGGAGCAATTGCTATTTCAGAATTATGTGCAGTAAAAAAACCTGTAATATTTATTCCTTTACCTATAGCTGCCGAAGACCATCAAACTAAGAATGCTTTGGCACTTGTCAAAAATAATGCAGCTTTATTAGTAAAAGATATAGATTCAAAAGATAAATTAGGACACATTATAATTGATTTATTTAATAATAAGGAAAAACAGGATGAATTAAAGAAAAATATCGGGCAAATGTCTTTTGAAAAAGCTGCTGATAAGATTGCAAACGAAATACTGAAAATATCGGGTTTTCAATAGATAACAGGAGAAATTCAAACTAAATAATAATATTTAAAAACTTATACGTTGAATTTAAATAATTTACATAGCATTTATTTTTTAGGAATAGGAGGGATCGGTATGAGTGGAATGGCAAGATATTTTCAGGCAAAAGGAGTTAAAATAAGCGGCTATGATAAAACTTCAACAGCTTTAACACAAAAGTTAATTGAAGAAGGAATGGATATACATTTTGAAGATAATATCAATCTAATACCTTCTATTATTGATATGGTTGTTTATACACCTGCCATACCTTCTGATAATAAAGAATTTGTATATTTTACAGAAAATGGATTTGAAATTAAAAAACGTTCGGAAATTCTTGGCTTAATAATAAAAGATAAAAAAGGAATTGCTGTTGCAGGGACTCACGGAAAAACCACAGTTTCAACACTTATAGCACATTTGTTAAAACAATCCGATGTTGATTGTACTGCTTTTTTAGGTGGAATTTCAAAAAATTATAATACTAACTTATTATTGTCCGATAAAAGTGACTATATAGTTGTTGAAGCGGATGAATTTGATAAATCATTTCTTCAGCTAAATCCTTTCATTGCTGTTATAACTTCTGCTGATGCCGATCATTTGGATATTTACGGAAAAAAAGAAAAAATAAATGAATCATTTACTCAATTTACAGAACAAATTCAAAAAAATGGAAAACTAATTATTAAACATGGTCTTGATTTACAAATCAGCATAAAAGATTTTTTTGAAATATATTATTATTCCTTTAACACAAAGAGCAATTTTTATGCAAAGAACATTAAATTAAAAGATGGATTATATAATTTTGATTTTGTTTATCCATTCGATGAAATTAAAGATATCACACTCGGTTTACCAGGTCTAATGAATGTTGAAAATGCTGTTGCAGCAATATCTGTTGCTTTTTTATTAGGAGTTGATGAAGATGACATAAGAAAATCCTTAAAATCATTTGCAGGTATTAAAAGAAGATTTGAATATCAGGTCAAAACCAAAGATCTTGTTTATATTGATGATTATGCTCATCACCCTGAAGAATTAAAGGCTTGTATCAATTCTGTAAGGGAATTGTATCCGGGTAAAAAGATTACCGGCGTTTTTCAACCCCATCTTTATTCAAGAACAAGGGATTTTGCCGATGAATTTGCCAATAGTCTTGCTTTGCTTGATGAAGTTATTCTTTTGGAAATTTATCCTGCAAGAGAGAAGGCAATAAAAAATGTAAATTCAAAAATGCTCTTAGATAAAATTAAGGTGCAAAATAAAAAATTATGTTCAGGAACAGGATTAATAGATGAATTGAAAAGCAGAAATATTGAGATATTATTGACCTTAGGTGCAGGCGATATTGACCAATTAGTTGAGCCAATAAAAAATAGCTTAATGCTTAAGGTTTAATTTAAATTAAAATGAAAAAAATATTAAACATAACAATTTGGATAATATTAATAACGGGATTATTATTTCTTGCAGGATTTATTGATAAAGAACAAAAAAATTCCAGATGTAAAAAATTAATAATAGAAATTGATTATAATAAATCAAACCCGCTAATAACAGATAAAAACATTAAAGAAATAATTTGTAAGTCTGCCGGTATTGAAACTTTAGTAGGGCAAACCATGTCGGATATTAATTTTAAACTGATTGAGCATATTCTTAATGAAACTGATTATATAAAAAAGGCTGATATTTTTTCAACAACTAATGGAAATATCAAAGTCAAAATAATTCAGCGACAACCTATTGTGCGAATTATTAATAAAAAATATCAAAGTTTTTATATTGATGATGAAAGTATGTTAATGCCTTTAAACCGGCAACTTTCTGCCAGAGTTTTAATAGCAAACGGAAATATAAACGAATCATTCACTAATTCAAATCAATTAATACAAAATTATAAAAATGATACTTTAAATAAATTATCAACATTATATAAAATATTTATGTTGGCTAAATATATTCAGGGTAATGAATTTTTAAAAGCCCAGATAGAACAGGTTTATATAAATAAAAAAGGAGAAATTGAACTTTTGCCAAAAATAGGAAAACATCTTATTATTTTTGGTGATATTGATAATATGAATAAAAAGTTTGAAAAATTAGTATCTTTTTATAAAAAAGGTCTTAAAAAAGCCGGATGGGACAAATATAAGACCATTAATTTAAAATATAAGAATCAAGTAGTATGTTCAAAAAATTAATATTATGGAATCTTTAGAAATTATTGTTGGGTTAGATATTGGCACAACAAAAATTGCAGCTATTGTTGGAAAGCGAAATGAGTATGGTAAAATTGAGATTTTAGGTTCCGGTAAAACGGAGTCAATAGGAGTAAAACGTGGTGTTGTATCAAATATTGAGAATACCGTACAATCTATTCGGAGCGCTATTAATGAAGCCGAACAAAAATCAGGCGTAGAAATAAAATATGTTAATGTTGGAATTGCAGGACAGCATATCAAGAGTTTACAGCATCGTGGAAGTATAATCAGGAAAAGTTATGATGAGGAAATTAGTCAGAATGATATTGACACACTGAATAATAATATGTATAATCTGAATATGAGTCCGGGTGAAGAAATTATTGATGTAATTCCACAGGAATATATTATTGATAATGAACAGGGCATAAGACAGCCTATTGGAATGTTAGGAAATTCATTAGAGGCGAATTTCCATATTATTATTGGTCAGACAACAGCGGCTAAAAATATTTATAAATGCGTAAAAAAAGCTGACCTGGAAGTTGTAGATCTGTTACTTGAACCTATTGCTTCGGCAGAAGCAGTTTTAGGTGAAGAAGAAAAAGAAGCAGGTGTAGTTTTGGTTGATATAGGGGGAGGTACGACAGATATTGCTATTTTTCAGGATGGAATTATTCGACATACTGCTGTTATTCCTTTCGGAGGAGATATTATAACTGAAGATGTTAAAGAAGGTTGTACTATTATAAGAAAGCATGCTGAAGAGCTTAAGGTTAAATTCGGATCAGCCTTAGCAAGCGAAAATCGTGAAGAAGAAATTGTAGCTATACCCGGATTAAGAGGCAGACCACCTAAAGAAATTTCACTTAAAAATTTGGCAAATATTGTCCAGGCAAGAATGGAAGAGATAATTGAGCATATTTATTATGAAATAAAAAATTCAGGATATGAGAAAAAGCTAATTGCAGGGATAGTTCTTACAGGCGGGGGTGCACAATTAAAACATATAGCACAATTAACCGAATTTATAACAGGTATGGATACACGTATAGGTTACCCAAATGAACATCTTGCAAAAGATGTTCCTGAAGAAATGGCAAGTCCGATGTATGCCACAGGTGTAGGTTTGGTTATTGAAGGTTTGGAACGATACATAAAAGAAAAGGAAAAAGAAAAATCAGAAAGTAAAAAAGAAAAAAAAGGAGAAAAAGATATATCTGAGAAAAGGAAAGCCAAGCCTATCAGCTTTCTTAAAAGAATTCAGGATTGGTTTGAAAAAGATGGAATTGGATAGTTAACTTGTTTTTAATCAGTAAACTAAAAGTAATTAACATATATTTTGTTAATAAATATTTATTTATATTGAAAATCGACTTATTTTATGATATAATTTTATAAAGTAAAAAAAATGAAAAAAATGATCAAATTCGATTTACCTAAAAATCAGTCTTCAATTATTAAAGTATTGGGAGTTGGTGGTGGTGGGAGCAATGCCGTAACTCACATGTATAATCAAGGTATAAAAGGTGTTGATTTTGTAATTTGTAATACTGATGCGCAAGCAATGGATACAAGCCAGGTTCCTACCAAAATACAATTAGGTTCAAAAGGTTTGGGTGCGGGTTCTATACCTTCGGTAGGAAAAGATGCGGCAAATGAAAATATTGAAGAAATTAAACAATTGTTAGAAAAAAATACCAAAATGTTATTTGTAACTACCGGTATGGGAGGAGGTACCGGCACAGGTGCAGCTCCGGTAATAGCATCAGTAGCTAAAGATTTGGGAATACTAACTGTTGGTATTGTTACAATTCCTTTTTCATTTGAAGGAAGAAAAAGAAAATTACAGGCTGAAACAGGGATAGAAGAATTAAAAAAATATGTTGATACTCTTTTAATTATTTGCAATGATAAATTAAGAGAATTGCATGGCGACCTGAAGCTTTCAGAAGCTTTTAGAAAAGCTGATAATATATTGACAACAGCAGCTAAAGGAATTGCTGAAATTATTACTGTTACAGGGTATATAAATGTTGATTTTGAAGATGTTAAAACAGTAATGAAAGATAGTGGTAAAGCTATTATGGGTTCAAGCGTTGCCGAAGGTGAAAACAGAGCTATTGAAGCAATTGAAAATGCCTTGACATCGCCTTTATTAAATGATAATAATATTAAAGGAGCTGATAATATTTTGTTGTACGTTGCCTCTGGTAAGGAAGAAATATCAATGGATGAAGTTACGATAATTACCGATTATATTCAGAATGAAGCCGGTTTAAAGGCAGAAATAATATGGGGTAACGGTATAGACGAATCTCTTGAAGATAAAATTAGTGTAACATTGGTCGCAACAGGATTTGATTTAAAAGAAGATGAGGATACTTATAAACCTGTACAGAAAAAAATTATTCCTCTTCATAGTAATGAGAAAGAAGAAAAACATGAAGAAACAGAACATACTAAAGAAACACTAAATGAAATTAAACTTATTAAGAAAGAAAGTGCAGAAAATTCTTTTAAAAGTTCTACTGAATTAAAAACTGAAGATAAAAAACATACTGTAGTTTTTGATATTGGTACACCTGTTAATAAAGATACAATTGATAATGGTCAAAAGAAAGAAGAATCAAAAAACACTAATTTCAATAAACATGAATTGCTTAATAAATCAAAAGAGATTAAACAATTTGAACCTATAAGAAGACCTTTGCCTGATAATAAAAAAGAAATGGCTGATGATGTTGAAAAAAATGAGTTAGAGATCAAGTCAAAAGAAAGAATTAAAAAATTAAAAGAATTAAGTGTTAAATTAAAAACCCCGGTAGAATTGGTTGAGTTAGAAAATACACCTGCATTTATAAGGCGTGGAGTTGAATTATCTGATGTACAACCTTCTTCTGAATCTGAAATCTCTCGTTATACTTTATCAGAAGATGATGATAAAAAAACAGAAATTAAATCAAATAATTCATTTTTACATGATAATGTTGATTAATAACGACTCTTTTAAGAGCCTAAATTTTATAATAAAATGACTTTAGAAAAGGCGATAAATGAAGACATAAAAGCTGCAATGCTTTCTAAGGATAAAAAGAAACTGGAAGCTCTCAGGGCAGTAAAAGCGGAATTATTATTGGTAAAAACAGGTAAAGATATTAATAGTAACCTTATACCGGAAGAAGTTGAAATTAAGCTTTTACAGAAATTGGTAAAACAGCGAAAGGAGTCAGCAGAATTATATAAATCACAGAACAGGGATGATCTTGCTGATGTTGAGCTGTTCCAGGCTTCAATTATTGAAAAATACTTACCTGAACAAATGAGTGAAGATGAGTTAGAAAAAATATTGGAAAATATTATTTCCGAAACAGGTGCTCAAAGCATTAAAGATATGGGAAAGGTAATGGGAATTGCTAATAAACAATTAGCAGGAAAAGCTGATAATAAAACCATAGCAGGAATTATAAAAGAGATGCTTTTAAATTAATTTTATACAAAATTAAATTAAAAAACAAAAGCCCGCTAAATGCGGGCTTTTTTAATATTATAAATCTAAATTTTTTTTTATACACCTAACATCAATCGTTTGAAATCAGTAATTTTAAGTTCTTTATCATTATCATTAAGATATTGACCGACTGTTTTTTTATTATCTCTGATAAATACCTGGTTTAATAAAGTGCTTTCTTTATAAAATCTATTTAGTTTTCCTATAGCGATTTTTTCAATCATATTATCAGGTTTTCCTTCCTGTCGGGCTTGTTCTTTACCAATTTCAATTTCTTTTTCAATGATTTTCGGGTCAACATTATCTTTATCAATTGCAACCGGATTCATTGCAGCAATTTGCATTGCAATTTCGTGTCCAATCTCTTTTGGAGAATTATTTTTATTAAATCCTAAAATTGTTGCTAATCTGTTCCCCTGGTGATTATAAGCAAAAACCAATGGCGATTCAATATATTGATATTGAGCTAAATCCATTTTTTCACCTGTTTTTCCCATAAGGTCAGTTATGCTTTCTGATATTGTTCTTCCATTTAATTTCAATTCTTTACATTCAATTAGCGATTTTGGTTTATCTGCAATTGCTTTATCAATAATTTTATTTACAAAATCAATAAAATCCTGAGTTTTTGCTACAAAATCCGTTTCGCAGTTAAACATTATAATAGCAGCAAAATTATTATCTGAATTTATTTTTGACAGCACAATACCTTCATTTGCAGCTTTATCAGCACGTTTGTTTGCAATTTTTTGTCCTTTTTTTCTTAAATAATCAATAGCTTTATCAAAATCACCATCATTTTCAACTAGTGCTTTTTTGCAATCCATCATTCCTGCACCGGTTTGTTGTCGTAATTTGTTTACTTCAGCAGCAGTTATTTTTGTCATATTATTTTAAGTTAAAAAATTATATTAATTTTTATTTATTTGTGGTTTTTATTGAAGTTTTTGAAACGATTTTCCTTGGTCTTTTCCCTGTTGATTTTTTTTCTTTCTCTTTTTCAACTTTATGAGTTTTTCTTTCACTACTACTATCTTTTAGTTTCACCAACTCATCATCTTGTTTATTTTTCGTTTCCTCAATTGTTTTTGATGTGGTTTTTATTTTAGCAATTTTTTCTTCTTTTACTTTTTCTTCTTTTTCGTCCTGCATTCTTTTTTCACGTTCCATTTTTCTTTCAATTAAACCTTCTTCAATAGCCTTTACCATGATGTTAACAATTAAAGAAATAGATTTTGAAGCATCATCATTTGCAGGAATTGGAAAATCAACTTTTAAAGGGTCAGAGTTAGTATCAACTATTGCAAAAGTTGGAATATTTAATTTTTTTGCTTCTGCAACAGCAATATGTTCTTTATTAATATCAACAATAAAAAGTGCTGAAGGTAAACGGTTCAAATCGGAAATACTTCCGAGTTGTTTTTCTAATTTAGCTCTTTCACGTGTAATTTGCAATCTTTCTCTTTTTGAAATTTTCTTAAAAGTATCGTTCACCATCATTTTATCAATGGAAGCCATTTTTTTTACTGCCTTCCGATTAGTGGCAAAATTTGTCAACATTCCACCTGGCCATCTTTCTGTTACATACGGCATATTTATACGCCTGACGTGTTCTGCTACTAATTCTTTAGCTTGTTTTTTTGTAGCAACAAAAAGGATTCGTTTGCCTGATTTTGCAATTTGTTTTAAAGCCGAAGCAGCCTCTTCTATTTTAGCATTTGTTTTGTACAGATCAATAATATGAATGCCATTACGCTCCATAAATATATAAGGAGCCATATTTGGATTCCATTTTCTTTTTAAATGCCCAAAATGAACACCGGCATCTAATAATTCATTAAAATTTGTTTTTGCCATTTAATTTGTTTTTAAATTGTTTACATTCCTTAAAAATCAATTGCCAAGTAGTTCCGATAAACAGGAAGTCTTAGCAATTTAGATACTAAACTTATATAAAGTACTTTAACGTTTGCTGAATTGGAATTTTTTACGAGCTTTTGGTTGTCCGGGTTTTTTACGTTCAACCATTCTTGGGTCTCTTTTGAGTAAACCCTTAGCTTTAAGAGGCGGGCGATTCTCAATATCTATTATACATAAAGCTCTTGAAATAGCTAAGCGGAGTGCTTCTGCCTGTCCTGTAACTCCGCCACCTGTAAGATTAACATTAATATCATATTTTTCCGAAGATTTAATGATCTCTAATGGCTGACGTATTACATATTGTAATGTTGCTGTTACGAAATATTCTTTATAATCTTTTTTGTTAACAGTAATTTTACCGCTTCCTTCATTAAGATAAATTCTTGCAATTGCAGTCTTTCTTCTGCCAATAGTATTTATAACTTCCATGCTTATTTAATTGAATTTAATTTTATTGGTTTTGGTTTCTGTGCTTTATGTGGATGTTCATTGCCGGTATAAACAAATAAATTTCTAAAAAGTTCACTTCCTAACCTGTTTTTAGGAAGCATTCCTTTTACTGCTTTTTCAATGATTGATTCAGGTTTTTTTGCTAACAAATCTTTTGGTGTCCTGAATCGTTGTCCTCCGGGATAGCCGGTATGTCGTACATATACTTTATCTGTCCATTTATTACCGCTAAGACTTATTTTTTCAGCATTGATAATAATTACATTATCTCCACAATCAACATGTGGTGTGAAATTAGGTTTATTCTTTCCTCTCAGTATTATAGCTGTTATTGAGGCTAACCTGCCTAATATTTCATTCTCGGCATCAATAAGTATCCAGTTTTTGGTAACAGTTTCTTTGTTTGCACTTATTGTTTTATAACTTAAGGTATCCATCTATACAATTTTTCATGTTTAATAAAAACATTCTTTTAAAGGGGTGCAAAAGTAGAATTTATTTTTTTATTAAACAAATTTGTTTTTAAGATTTATTTATAATTTTTTTTATTGGTAGAAAAATTATTGATATTTGGAATTTATTTGTGATTTGTGACGCTTATTCATCGGCTGACTGCCAGTCATCCGATGAATTTCAATAGACTATTACTTTGGTATTTGCTGAAGTTTCTCCACCGACTACAATTTGCACAAAATATATCCCTTTAGGCCAACCTTGTACATTTACTGTTGTGGTTTCTTCTCTATCCGGCACTTTAATTTCCTCCACTTTTAACCCTTGCGAATTATATATCCTGATAATTTTTTCTCCTTCAACTTTGAACTTTTTACTTTTAATTTTGAACTTATCCTTTGCCGGATTAGGCCAAACATTCAACTCCCCTTTCCCCTCAGCTATCCTTTCAAACATATTAACCCCCGTATTACATCCCGGCGTATCACATCCCAAACTATCTAGTTTAAGCACCCAGGCATCCTGTGAACCGGTATCGGGAGGATAAGGAATAACATACCCGCAGGCAGCAAAACCGTTATCACTGGTGGGGATGACATCGTAAAGGTAATTTCGGCTATCAGTCCCTAACAGGTTATCATATTGACGGTACCATAAGCTGTCACCACTTTCATTCACTTTTAAAAGCCAACCTGATCGGTGTGGAAAGTCAGATACTAATTTGCCACATGCAATATAATCACCGTTTTCTGTTGTGCGGATATTTAGCAAATTATTAAGATGAATACTGCTTCCATATTTCTTGTTCCATAGTATTGTTCCTTCATTATTCAATTTGACAATATTTGTGATTCGCATAGGATCTGAAGGTGTTATCATTGAGTCACAATAACTTGTTCCAGCCACTATATTTCCATCTTTACCTAATGTCAACATTGGATGATAATCATCAAACGACCCGCCCAGGTTCTTTTCCCACTCCTGGTTGCCCAGGCTGTCGGTTTTGTATATGATGGGGTCGGCGGTTTCGTTCTGACCGATGTAGAAACGGTAGCCGCCTATGGCATAGCCGCCATCGGTGGTTTGAATAGCACTAAAACCTTGATAAAAATATGAACCTGTTCCAATCGTTTTTTCCCAAATTTTATTACCGATGTCGTCTATTTTTATTACCAGGATTTTACTTGGTAAACCATAAGGTGATTTTGAACCGATGATTATAAATCCATTATCTGGAATTAATGTTAAATGTCTTGATAAATAAGATGTGTCATAGGGTTCCACCATCTCTCCATAGTATTTTGTCCATACTGTATCCAGGTTTTCATCCATTTTAACTAACATACAGCGGTCATGAACCCAATCGGTAGTATATTCACGAAATGTACCTGAAAAATATATTTCATTAACACTATTTAAAGCTAGAGAACCTATTGATATATCACGTTCAGCAGAAGTGTCACCAATAATTTTTTCGATTATCTTGTTTCCTTCATTATCTAATTTAATTAGGGATATTTGATGCCAATAATTATTATTGGGATGTCCTGTGGTACCGCCGATTAAATATTCATTATTTAATTCAAGTATTGAAACTGATCCGTTCCATAAATTTGTTACAGATTCATAGCGATTGTTAAAATAGATAGTTTGGCTTTGTAATGACATTATTATAAAAAAAAATAATACTGATATGATATTAGATATTTTCATTTTTGGCTTAAAAGACAATATGAAATCAG
>JAIOSH010000489.1 GCA_021107685.1 Bacteroidales bacterium
ATTATTGCTTCATCAATCATTTTGGAAATAAATTCGTTTCAATTAATTCACAAATGATATGACCGATAAGAATATGTACTTCCTGAATTCGTGGTGTATCTTTTGAAGGGACATTGATAAGATATTTGCAAATATCTTTCATATTGCCCCCGGTTTCTCCTGTCATTGCAATAGTTATCAGTCCAATATCATTAGCTGTTTTAAAAGCATTAATAATATTTTGTGAATTTCCCGATGTAGATATCCCAATTAAAATATCTCCCTTAACGCCTTTTGCCTTAACAAGTCTTGAATAAATATCATTGTATGAATAATCATTTGCTACTGCAGTCAGATAAGAAGTGTTGACATGAAGAGCTTCAGCGAATAATGGTTCCCTGTCATAATAGAACCTGCCTGAAAGCTCGGCAGCAAGATGTTGTGCATCTGCTGCACTGCCGCCATTTCCACAAAATAACACCTTGCCTTTGTTTCTCAATGAGTTTATACAATCATCTGCAACTATTTTAATTGTATTTAATAAATTTTCATCAGCAAGGACTTTTTGCTTAATTTCAATGGATTGTTGAATAGATTCTTTTATTCTCATATAATTTTAATAAAAAATTTAAATTTTATATTGATTAAAAATTTCCCAATGAACAATATTATCAAGGTCTTTTCTTTTTGAGGAAAAACGGTTGATATCAGCTTTATCTTCGGGATAACCTAATGGAAGCATTGCTATTGGCTCAATATATGGGGGCAGCTTAAAATATTCGGAACATTTTATACTGTCGAAATTACAAACCCAGCAAGTGCCTAATCCTATATCGGCAGCAGTTAGTGTCATGTGGTCAATAGCAATAGCAACATCAATATCGCAATAGTCTTTTCCATCGGCTCTTTTCCATGCTTGTTTATGGTCGCCACAGATAATTATAATAACCGGTGCTTTTTTAAACCAATCCCTGTGATAGAATGAAGCAACATCATCATGTTTTTTTTTATCCCTGACGACAATGAAATACCATGGTTGATAATTTACTGCAGAAGGAGCTATACGACCAGCTTCTAAAACCTGCTTTATTTTATATTCTTCAACAGGTTTATTTTTATACTTACGAACGGAATACCTTTTTTTTGCAATTTCAATAAATGACATAGTTTAATAATTTTTATTTTTTACAAAGATAATTTATTATTAAAATATATAAATTATTTTTTAAATAAAGAGAAATCAGAGTCTAAAGTTTAATAAAAGGATATATATCAACATAGCTACAGTCTCTTAGCAAATTGATTATACAAATTCTTTGAAATGTGAATTTATTGTTTATTGAAATGGTTATTTTAACTTTTAACAAATAACTATAAGCACTTTTTACACTGAACGTGCACATTGAGCGAAGCCGAAATGAAGTCAATGTGTAGGCAACCCAAACTTTAGACACTTAATAGTTACATGTATTTAAACTATGACTTGCGATTTATTATAATAGAATCATACAAAAAGCTGATCTTTGAATTTATATCATTGCAATTAAAATAGATGCAGCAAGTAAAAAATCAGTTGCAAGAACTGTTATAACATTGCTTCCTAATGCAGGTACTAATTTCTGATTATCATCCCCGTGTTGTATTGCCGTGATGCATGCTTTAATTGCCAGAGGGATAGGAAGTAATGCAAGATATATCCATGTTGATGCAATATTAAAAACAGGTAGTATCAGTATTGTTCCGAAAGTTAAAACAATCCCGAATGTATAGATATATGCAGCTTTCTTTTTGCCGAATTTAATAACAAGGTGTTTTCTGCCTCCTAACTTGTCAGCTTCAGCATCAGGAAATTGATTAATTAATAATAAAAGAGCAGTTAAAATACCCGGGGGTATTGAGACTAATATTACTTCTAAAGGCAATAATTTATTAAATGGTGTTTCCTGTGTAGCAGTCATTGCTATATAAGTACCTATAACAACTAATGAACCTAATGACAAGCCGGAAAATAGTTCGCCTAAGATAATTTTAGCAAGATAATTTGTGTATAAAATAACTGAAAAAGCACCTATTGCTATAAGAATTACTAATATCCAGTTAGAGACAATTGTAAAATAAATTCCTATTCCAAGAGAAATAAGTAATGATAATATGGCAATTATAAGTACTCTTTTGGAGTTTGTAAAACCATTTGTCAACATACCACTTCCACCTGTAAAAGGTGTCCTGTTTGTATTGAAATCAATTTTGCTTTTATAATCATAATATTCATTAAAGAGGTTTACTGAAATGTGCGATAATACTACACCTATTATAAGAAAAACAGCACGTAAAATATTAAAATGCACTGTAGAATCAGATGGATATTTACAAGAAAATGCCAGTCCGATAGCTACCAGTAAAACTGCTAAAATTAAAAAATTCGCACGTATTTGTGCCATCCATATTTTTATTGCATTGGGCTTTTCCATATTAATATTTGGTTTTAGTTTTTAAAAAATACAAAAATAGTGAAAAAATACTTATTCAAAAATATTTATTTGGCAGGGCTGTTCAATGCTATAAATATGTTATTCATTACTAAAACAAGAAATCTTAATAGAAAGCCACGAATTCACGAATAAAAAACGAATTAAAATGAAATATTCGTTAAAAATTCGTGCATTAGTGGCAAAAAATTATCATAGAACCAGTTGCTAATAATATAAAAATACATGGTTTATGATAGAACTGAACAGTCCTGATTTATTATGTACTTTATATAATGCAAAAACATTAATCAGTTGATTATGGCTGAAGCGAATGAAATACTTGCTGTTTTCACATCAATTTGATATGAAACATAAACTTTAGGCATTTTTTACACTGAGCGTGCACATTGAGCGAAGTCGAAGTGTAGGCACTCTAAACTTTAGGCATTTTAGGCACTCTGATTAGTAACATAAATTCTTGTGAAAAAGATTAGATGGTATTAATAAATTTATCAATTTTGCTCCGACAAATAAAAAAATACAAATAAAATATCTAATGCAGACATTTATTAAGTACCTGTCAACAAATAATAAAATTTTATATCTAATAGCAATATTATTACTATTTCCCGCATTATTAATAAATCTGGGATTAATGCCTTTTTCGTCTGATGAACCAATCAGGGGGCTTGTGGCTTTAGAAATGATTATTTCTGATAATTTTATAACACCTACTTTAAATGGTCAGTATTATTATAACAAGCTACCTCTTTTTAATTGGATTCTAATTTTTTATTTTAAAATAATCGGAAATTATAACGAATTGGCTATTCGGATTCCAACAATTGTTTCAATGTTTGTTTATGGATTTATTATTTTCTTTTTTGTAAAAAAACATTTCGGAAATAAAATCGGTTTGCTTAATGCTTTGGTATTTATCACAGCCGGGGATATATTCTTTTGGGATTCTTTACTCGGTTTGATTGATATTACATATTCATGGCTTACTTTTTTAAGTTTTATGATAATTTATCATTTTTATCAAAAAGGCAAAATTTATCATCTTTTTATCTTTTCATATTTTTTAACAGCTTTGGGCTTTATGATGAAAGGCTTGCCTTCAATTGTTTTTCAGGGTGTTACATTATTTGTTTTTTTTATTTTTCAAAAACAATTCAAAAAACTTTTTTCTATTCAGCATCTTGTCGGAGGAATGATATTCCTAATTATAATTGGGGCTTATTTTTTTATTTATAATCAATATAATTCTGTTGAATCTTATTTCCCTACTTTGTGGACTGAGTCAAGTCAAAGAACCGTTATAAGGTATGGCTGGTGGAATACTGTTTCACATCTCTTTACTTTCCCTGTTGAAATGCTTTATCATTTTACGCCCTGGACAATATTGATAATAAGTTGTTTTAGAAAAAATTTAATTCGTGAAATTTTTAAACATCCATTCATAAAATATTGTCTTTTAATTTTTATCGCAAATATTATTGTGTATTGGACCTCTCCCGAAACTCACCCAAGGTATTTGCTTATGCTTTTTCCATTATTTTTTACCATATTGATATTTTTTTATTTTAAAGATAAATCAAGTATTACAATTAGAAATAAAATTATTGAATACATTTTTATTATATTTTGTTTTTTATGCACTATTGCACCCTTAGTTGCACTTTTTTTAAATGAAACCAAAGATATTAAGTCGGTTTTTCTTAAGAGTATGGTTTTATTTATCCTTTCAGGTTTTTTTACATTTCTATATATAAAAATTAAAAATTCCAGGCTGATAGTATTAGTCATCATAGTAATTTTATTAAGAATCGGTTTTAATTGGTTTGTTTTGCCTGCACAATACAAAGTTAATTCTGATGTTAAATTCAGAGAGAATGCTGTTAAAATTGGCAAAATAACTTCAGGTGAAGAATTATATATTTTTAAAAATACTTATTTACATGAGATTACTTCTTTATATATTACAAGAGAAAGAATGAAAATTTTGGAGAGAAAATATAAAGAGATACCTGAAAATGTATATTTTATTATTGATAAAGACAAGTTAAAAGGTATAGAACATATTAAATATTATGAATTTGAATGTAAA
>JAIOSH010000486.1 GCA_021107685.1 Bacteroidales bacterium
TACGGCATTTCTCGTAGAAATGAATCTTGATGCTCATTTTGAAAAATGCAAAAAATATTACCGTGAAAAACTTGAGCTTTTTTTAAAAACAATGGAGGAATATTTTCCAAAGGAAACAGGCGTAACATGGACAACTTCCGAAGGCGGGCTTTTCCTTTGGGTATCTGTTCCCGAACATATTGACACAAACGAACTGTTTTTTGAAGCAATTAAATACAAAGTAGCGTTTGTACCGGGCGAACAATTTTATGGCGAAAACCCTGCAAAAAACCATCTGAGAATAAATTTTTCTTATGCTTCAAAAGAGCAGTTAGCAGAAGCTATTAAGCGTCTTTCTGATTGTATTAAGCCATTACTTTAGTTTGGTTGAGTTTGTTAATAAAGTTTGGATATAAAAAAAATTGAATAATGAACAAAGATTTACCCCGATACGCTGAAGCTACAGGGCAGGCGTTTTTAGATTTCCGATTTTTAACAACTTCTAAAATCAAAAATCAGTGTTCCTTGTTTGTAAATCAGAAAATATGAGTTTATTGAACTAATTTAATAGTTAGCACCCTAAATTAAAAAGATAACTAAATTATTTATAAATTCCGACAAAATTTGTACTTTTGAAAAATACATTAAAAGAAATTCAGAATGTCAGAAAATATATTATTTGAACCGCAAATTGATTATGTTTCAACAAATATGGATATAAAACCTGTTTTCAAAACAAATGATTTCTGCTTATATAAAGATAACTGTTTGACAGTTTTATCAAAGCTTCCTGACAACTATATTGATATGATATTTGCAGATCCCCCGTATATGCTTTCAAATGGAGGAGTTACTTGCCATGCAGGGAAAATGGTAAGTGTAAATAAAGGAAAATGGGATACAAGTAAGGGATTTGAATCAGATATAAATTTTCACGAACAATGGATAAAAGAATGTAAAAGAATTTTGAAACCCGAAGGAACTATTTGGATAAGCGGAACACTACATAGTATTTACCAATGTGGATATTTACTACAAAAATTAAAATTTCATATTCTTAACGATATTTCTTGGTTTAAACCGAATGCTGCTCCAAATTTAAGTTGTACTGTCTTTGCTCACAGCCACGAAACATTACTTTGGGCAAGAAAAGACAAAAAAGCACGTAATACATTTAATTATAAGCAGATGAAAACAGGTAATTTCCCAGAAGACAAAATGAAAGTTCCAAATAAACAAATGCGTTCAGTATGGTCAATTTCTACTCCTAAACCTGAAGAAAAAGAATTTGGAAAACATCCGACACAAAAACCTCTTGCTTTATTGAAACGTATTGTACTTGCTTCGACAAAAGAAAATGATATTGTTCTAGACCCCTTTAACGGTGGTGGAACTACTGGACTTGCATGTAAAATTATTGGCGACAGAAAATATGTCTGGATTGATATTAATATAGATTATTATGGCGTTCCCTTTCACTTCGTTTCGGGTCGGGCTTTTCGTTCCAATCTTTTTTCACTCCACACAGATGCCAACACTGAAAAAAGGATTTCCTCTTCAATCCCTAACGCAAAAATTGCTGCATAATGGATACTCAAAATCATTTGGATTTAATAGCAAGATTTTTACATTATACAAATGAGCCTTTTGACAAATGGGATTGGGATGGTAAAGAACTTATAATTTTTTTTGATAATAAGATTATTGAAAGATATTCATTTAATGATTTACTAACTATCATCAAAAATTTTAAATAATGAAACAATACGAAGCGGTAATTCAGTCATTAGAAAAACTTGGAGGAATTGCAACACTAGGCAAATTAAACCAAGAAACAATGAAAATTAAAGACTGTGAATGGAAAACAAAAACACCATTTGCAAGTATAAGACGTATTGTGCAAACAAATGACGAAATATTTAAAATTAAACCTGGTTTATGGGCACTAAAAAGATATATAAAAAAATTAGAAACAAAAGGGATTATTCAGGAAACTGATGATAATAAAAATTCTAAAGAAATTTTAGAATTTAACCATTCATATTATCAAGGCATAATTACTTCAATAGGGAATTTAAAAGGTTTTAAAACCTATATTCCTAATCAAGATAAAAATAAAATGTTTATTGAAACAAAATTGGTAGATTTAAAGACACTAAAAGATTTACCAGAATTTTCATATAAACATTTAGTTCAAAGAAGTTCAACAATTGATGTTATTTGGTTTAATGAAAGAAGTATGCCATTTTCATTTTTTGAAGTTGAACATTCAACAAATATTCAAAATTCTCTTTTAAAATTTAACGATCTTCAAGACTTTTATACAAAAATGTTTATTGTAGCAGATAAAAGAAAAAAATTGGAATATGAAAATAAAATCAAATATTCTTCATTTAAAGATATCAATAATAGAGTAAAGTTTTTAGATTATGAATCTTTGACTAAACAATATGAATTTATTATTGAACAACAAACACTCCAAACTGTAATTATATAATTTTTTATGTTAACACTCCACAAATATAAAATCCATAGTCATAATTTTAACAATGACCCTTATATTATTTTAGCAGAACAAATAAAACAAGCTACTGCCCATTTAAAAAAGACCAACGAGAAAGAAGTTCGTATCCTCTGTAAGCAGGACTCACGAGAGGATAAACCACAAGTGTTTGTTGAAAAAGGTGTTTTCCTGCTCCCCATCAAAAATGGGAAGTATGCTATTGTCAAAGGAGAAGGATACTTTGATATTCCAGAAATAAAAAAAACAGCAAAAATTTACACATCAAAACTTGACTTTCACCTTGACACTTCCCAAATTGGAAATTCTGAAATGCAACACCTTGACTTTGCATACGCAGCAAGTTTAATCAGGACTTTTTTAAAAGACGAAACACTCGTATTGACAATTAGGGGACGTAAATATACACCTCAATTCTCATTTAAAGTAGGCAGGCAGCAAATAATAACTGAAAGTGTTCAAACAGAAGTGGATGCAGGTTATGAAGGTAAAAAGCAAGTTGCTCTTGTAGAAGCAAAAAATAGTAAGACAAATAATACGATTATCCGGCAATTATTTTATCCATTTAGACAATGGTCTTATCATACAGAAAAAGTTGTAAGAACAATATTTTTTGAAAAAAGAGGTAAATATTACTCTTTATGGCAGTTTGACTTTGATGATATTAATGACTATAACAGTATAAGACTTTCAAAAAATTGTCGTTACGAAATAATTGAAAAATAGAATATACGGGTGCTGACACCCAATATAGCAAAAAGTGGTGAAGTGCTTAACTGAAACGGTTTTTTGCCCGTTTAACTTCGTTATGGTTTGATACGAAATTATTCGTAATCCGCTTCTTGCCATATTGCTATCATTATTAACTATTCAAACAAAATAAAATAGAAAAAATGGATTTAAAAATAAAAGATAAAATTGCCCTGATAACCGCCTCAAGCAAAGGTCTTGGGAAAGCTGCGGCACTCCGTCTTTCACAAGAGGGTGCTAAGGTAATGATATGTTCACGAAACGAGGAAAATCTTTTGAAAGCTAAAGATGAAATTACTGCTGAAACAGGTGGTGTTGTAAGAGCATTTATTGCTGATGTTACTGATAAAGAACAAGTAAATAAAATGATTGATGGGATTGTTGATGAGTTTGGCACAATTGATATTTT
This sequence comes from Bacteroidales bacterium, assembly GCA_021107685.1. GTDB lineage: Bacteria > Bacteroidota > Bacteroidia > Bacteroidales > SMBSF39 > SMBSF39. The sequence goes on from JAIOSH010000486.1 coordinate 3,660, forward strand.
GGTAAGTAATGCAGGAGGACCGCCGGCTGGAAAAGCAGAAGATTTTAACATAGATGATTATCATAATGCATTAGAATTAAATTTGATAAGTACGATAAACCTTTGTTATAAAGTCTTGCCGTTTATGAAAAAACAGCATTGGGGAAGAATTATCAACATTACTTCTGTTTCGGCAAAGCAGCCGATTGATCCATTGATACTTTCCAACACTTCTAGAGCCGGTGTATTGGGTTTTTCAAAGTCTCTGTCAAATCAGCTTGCATCTTTTGGAATTACTGTAACTTCGGTTTGTCCGGGATATACAAAAACCGAAAGAGTGGAAAATCTCGCAAAGGCGTTTGAGGAAAGCGGCAAAGGAACACAACAGAATTTTTACAATAATCTTGAAAAAATTGTTCCTATGCAAAGAATTGGAACACCTGAAGAATTTGCACAAACAGTTGCTTTTCTTGCTTCGAAAGGAGCAGCTTATATTACAGGAGTAGCTTTGCAGATTGATGGAGGATATATTCAGGGATTGTTTTAGAGTTAAATATAAAATTGATTGAAAACTTACAACTTAATCGACAGTAAATATTTAATAAAAAATAAATTGTTAAACTTTTAATAAATAAATTATGAAACATAAAATTGGAATTTTAGGATTTGGTACAGTAGGACAGGGAATATCCGAAATACTATTAAGCAAAAAAGAATATCTGAAAGATAAATACGATTTTGAATACGATATTACAGCAGTAGCTGATTTTGTATTCGGGAATGTCTATAATCCCGATGGGCTGGATATTCCTTTGATGCTTCAGGAAGCAAAAGAGAAAAAGAAATTTTCAAAAGATTTAACCGAATGGGATAATATTGAATTAATTAGAAATTGTAATGCTGACATCTTATGCGAATTAACATTCACTGATTTAAACACAGGTGGACCTGCAGTTGACCATGTTAAAATAGCCCTTGAATCGGGTAAGCATGTTGTAACAAGCAACAAAGGACCCGCAGCATTATTTTATCCCGAAATGAAAAAAATTGCCGATGAAAATAATGTTAAATTTTTAATAGAAGGAACTGTTTGTGCAGGAACACCCGTAATTAATCTTACAGACGGACCATTGGCAGGTTGTGAAATTTCAAAGATACGCGGAATTTTAAACGGAACAACCAATTACATGCTTTCCGAAATGGAAAAAGGTATGGATTACGATGGAGTATTGAAAGTTGCCCAGGAACTTGGTTATGCCGAAGCTGACCCAACCGGCGATGTTGAAGGATACGACGCAAGAGGTAAAGTTACAATTCTGGCAAATATCGTTATGGGAGCATCACTGAAAATTTCTGATGTTTCCTGCAAAGGAATTACTCAAATTACTTCTGATGATATTGAGAATGCCAAAGAACAGAATAAACGCTGGAAACTTATTGGTTCTGTTGAAAAGAAAGATGGAAAGGTTTTCGGTTCCGTTGCTCCTGAAATGATAGATTTATCGCATCCGCTTGCAGGAGTTATGGGAGCAACCAATGCTTTGACATTTACAACGGATTTACTTGGTGATGTTACTATTGTTGGTCCGGGAGCAGGAAAAATTGAAACAGGATTTTCTATATTGACGGATATTTTGAATATTCATAGAAATAAATAGAGATTGGTTGAGATTAGTTGAGATTGGTTGAGATTGGTTGAGATTGGTTGAGATTGGTTGAGATTGATTGAGATTGGATGAGATTGGATGAGATTGATTGAGATTGGATGAGATTGATTGAGATTGATTGAGATTGGATGAGATTGATTGAGATTGGATGAGATTGATTGAGATTAGTTGAGATTGGTTGAGATTGGTTGAGATTGGATGAGATTGATCGAGATTGGTTGAGATTTGTTGAGATTGGATGAGATTGGTGAAAATTAAAAGAATTTAATAATGACATCTAAATATTATATCCCATTAAAGGATTTAGAAGTATATCAACTTGCGAGAGAAATTTCAAGACTTGCTTGGAAAATTTATGAATTAATGAATTGGCAGGATAGAAAAATTATTGGTGATCAATTCATTAGATCAGCAGACTCAATAGGTGCCAATGTAGCAGAGGGTTATGGAAGATTCCATTTTTTAGACAGAATTAAATTTTATTATAATAGCAGGGCGTCTTTTTTTGAATTCAGATTTCATTGGTTGGAATTATTGCTTGAACGAAATAAAATATCAAATGAACTATTTAATCAGATAATAACTATTTCAGAGAAATTTTCTCTAAAATTACAAAATTTTATTTCTTCGACTTATAAAGCTCGTGAAAAAAAATAAAAGTAATCTATATCAACAATATCAATAAATATCAATATAATATCTAATAATATCAATAAATATCTTTCAATAATATCAATAAATATCTAATAATATCAACAAATATTAATAAATATCTTTCAATAATTTAAAATATATCAAAAATGTCATACACAAACAAGTACATTAAAATTAATCTTACAGATGGTTCGTACAAAACAGGAGATACCGACCGTTCATTATTGGAAAAATATATTGGCGGAAAAGGCTTAGGTTTTGCTCTGCTTGAAAAAATAGCCCCAAATCCCGAACCTTTCAGCCCTGAAAATCCAATAATTTTTGTTAACGGTCCTTTCACGGGAACTAAAGTACAAACAAGTGCAAGAACCTCATTAGTAACAAAGTCGCCACTAACAGGTTCAATACTTGATTCGCATTGTGGTGGAAATTTTGGACCACGCTTAAAAGCAGCAGGTTATGATTATCTGATAATTACAGGTAAATCCGAAAAACCTGTTTATATTTATCTTTCGGATGAGAAAGTTGAAATTATTAATGCTTCCGATTTGTGGGGTAAAGGTATTTTTTATACTAATGATGAATTATTAAAACGTCATGAAGGTATTAACCCACGAGTTGCAGCGATAGGAATTGCAGGTGAAAATCTTTCAAAAATTGCATGTATTGGAGTTGACAAGCATCGTCAGTATGGTAGGGGAGGAGCTGGCGCTGTTATGGGGTCAAAAAATCTGAAAGCCATAGTGCTTGATGGAAATACAGAGATTAAATATTTTGATGAAGAAAAATTCAATGAAATAAATAAGCAGTTCACAAAAGATATTTTGGATAATGACGGAGTTAAATTCCGCCGTGTGAAAGGCACGATGAAATGTGTGCGAAGCGGACAGGAAAATGAATTTCTTCCGACCAAAAATTTTAAGGAAGTTCAGTTTGATGATTTTGAAAAGATAAGTTCCGAAGCAGCACGTGAAGAATTGGACTGGGAAGATACGAGCTGTTATAATTGTGCAATCAGATGTTCAAAATGGGCAAGATGGGATGAACACGAAATCGAAGGGCCTGAATACGAAACAACAGCTTTTCTCGGTTCGGGAAGTATGGTAAATAACATTAAAGACGTTGCATGGGCAAATGAACTCTGTAATGACCATGGGCTGGATACAATAAGTGTAGGAGTAACTTGTTCATTTGCAATGGAATGTTACGAAAAAGGATTTATTGATGATTGGCAGGGATTGGAAATGAACTGGGGCGATGCCGAAAATCAAAGGAAATTCATTAATCTGATAGCCAAAAAAAAAGGAATAGGGAAAATTTTTGCAGACGGAACCCGTGATGCTTCAAAAAAGATTGGGAAAGGTAGTGAAGAGTTTGCAATCAATACTTTCGGGATGGAACATTCAGGAGTTAATCCTAAAGGTAGCTTAACAATGGGGGTTGTGCTTTCTGTTGCTGATTTTGCAAGTCATACACGTCTTTGGATGACAGAAGCAGAAATGGGTCCTGACTTTACAATTGACGATATTCCTCAATCGGTTGCTGACGGATTAGATGAGGTAAATGTAAGAAACTGTTTGGTTATCTGCGATTTTGTCCCTCTCGGACTTGACAGGCTCGCTCCTTTATTGAATGCTGCAACAGGACTCAATCACACGGAAGATACTCTAAGAGAAGTCGGTGCAAGATTGACAAATTTAGCTCGTCGTTATAACCTGCGAAATGGAAGAACTTATAAAGATGATACATTGCCAGGAAGATTTTTTAATGAAGAATCCCTTTCCGGTTTTATGAGAGGGAAAAAAATTGATAAAGAATTTTTTAACTCGCTTATCCAAAAATATTATTTTGTAAGAGAATGGACTGAGAAAGGAGAGTTGACTGAGGATGTTCTGAAAAAACATCAGTTGATTTAATGTAACTAATCAGTACTTGAAGTGAACTAAAGTAAAAAGTGCCTAAAGTTTAATATAAGGAATAATTATCAACATGGCTACAGTCTCTTAGCAAATTGATTATACAAATTTTTTGAAATCTGAAATGTGAATTTATTGGTTATTGAAATGATTATTATAAATTCAGCATTTTAACTTTTATCAAATAA
>JAIOSH010000331.1 GCA_021107685.1 Bacteroidales bacterium
ATCATTTGGCTTAGGCAAGAGATTAACCTGGCCCGATGACTTTTTTCAAATTTATCAAGGTATTAATCTACAAAGATATGACCTGAAAAATTATCAAAAGATTTTTTCATTTGGTTCGGGAACAGGTTATTATAATAATTTCAGCTATAATGTTGTATTTTCAAGACCTTCACTCGACGCTGTTATTTATCCGCGTTACGGCTCTAATATTTCTTTATCTTTAGAGGCAACACCTCCATATTCATTATTTTCTGATAAAGATTACTCAACTATGGATGATTATGAAAAATATCAATGGATCGAATATCATAAATGGAAATTTAATACTTCAATATTTACAAAAATACAAGGTAATCTTGTATTAATGACAAGGGCAAAGTTTGGTTTTCTCGGTTATTATAACTCTGATATTGGTGTTACACCATTTGAAAGGTATTATTTAGGAGGTGACGGACTATCAGGATATAATAACATGGATGGAAGAGAAATAATTGGAATGAGAGGATATGGCAATGAAACACTGACACCTGTTTACTATAAGGACAGAAATTATGGAGGTACGATTTTTTGTAAATATACACTTGAATTAAGATATCCCTTATCTCTTAATCCAAATGCAACAATTTATGGTCTTGGCTTTTTTGAAGCAGGAAATGACTGGATTGGTTTTGATAATTTCAACCCATTTGATGTTTATAGATCTGCAGGATGCGGTATTCGGATATTTTTACCAATGTTTGGTATCTTAGGACTTGACTGGGGATATGGATTTGATAGAGTTCCAGGAATACCGAGTGCTAATTTGGGTCATTTCCATTTTTCAATTAATCAGTCAATTGATTAGACATTTATGGCAAGTTTTTTGTTACTAATAAGAAGTTCTATTTAAAAAATTATTAATAAAAAAATTAACATAATACACAAAAGGAGGACAAAAAATGATAAATAAAACTAAATTCCAATTAACTTATCTGTGGGCAACCAAACTTACAGAAAAAAAATTAATTTTAGCTGTATTCTTTACTTTTATGCTGTTTGCATTTTCTTATGCACAAAAATATGCTTATGTGGATACAGATTATATTCTTGAAAATATTCCTGAATATACTGATGCTCAAAATCAACTTGATGATATATCAATTGAATACCAAACAGAAATTGAAGACAAATTTGCTGAAATAGATAAACTTTATAAGAATTATCAGGCAGAAGCGGTTCTATTACCAGAAGATATGAAGAAAAAAAAGGAAGAAGAAATAATAAACAAAGAAAAAGAAGCAAAAGATTTACAGAGAAAAAGATTTGGGAAAGACGGCGATTTATTCATTAAACGCCAGGAACTTGTAAAACCGATACAGGAAAAGGTATATAATGCAATTGAAGAAATAGCTACAGATAAAAATTATTCATTTGTATTTGATAAATCAGGAAGTCTGACTATTCTTTATGTTAATCCAAAATATGATATAAGCGATGATGTACTTGATAAAGTAGGAGCAGTTATGGGTACTGTCAGGAAAGAAGATAGAACCAAAAAGAATGAAGGCAAAAATCCTGCAAGACCCGGCGGTTTTGGAGAAGGCTCAGTAATAAAAAGAGAAAAATAAAAAATTAACTTAATATTATTTGTAACATACAAAATAAGCAGCAGTATTAAATGCTGCTTTTTTCATTTAACAAATTTTAACATTATTAAAATAAAATTTGATAAATTATTTAGAATTAATTAAATTATTTACATAATTTTGCCTGCTTATTTTAATTATAAAACTTTAAACTTAATAAAAAAAATGAAAAATTTATTTAAAATTATTATTGTTATTTCATTAATTGCTTTATCTACAACTTCAATGGCACAAGGTAAAAACAAATTCGGACATATTGATTTTGCCAAGCTGTATAGCCAAATGCCAGGATTAGATTCAGTTAAATTAGCATTTACCGATTATAATCAGAGTATTCAAGATCAATTTGCTGCAATGCAAACAGAACTGGAAAGTAAATTCATGGATTACCAGGCTAATTTATCAAGTATGTCTGATATAATTAGGCAAACTAAAGAAGCTGAAATAAATGATCTGAAAGGAAGAATGGATGCATTTGAAGTTCAAGCTACTCAAGACTTACAAAATAAAGAACTTGAATTAACAACACCTATTATTGAAGAAGCCCGTGAAGCTGTTAAAGAAGCTGCAAAGGAGAATGGTTATACATATATATTTAATAGTACCGAAGGACTTCTGCTTTATGCCGAACCAAGTGATGATATTATGCCTATTGTTAAGAAAAAACTTAGTATAGAATAAATTTACCTGAAATAGTCTGTATGGAAATTAATTAAAAGCTATTTTATTAATATAAAATACTATCCGTTTATTCTTATCAATAAATGAATTGTTCTTTATTGTCTGGTAACCGTAACATATAAAATAATTTTTATACCAATACATCATATTGCTGTTTGATTCCGAAATCAATTTATCATTAATATTGCTGGTTTCTATTGAAGAATAATCCAAACCTTCAACTACCCGGGTACCATTTATTATTTTTGAAACTATTTTACCGTCATCACTATACGCAAGAACAATATCATTATCATCAAAAAAAATATTAACTCTTTTTATTAAATTAAAAGTTAAGATATTATAAATCTCAAGACTATTATCCCATAGCATATTACCATTTTTATCAAAACATGTAATAAAAGCATTGAAATATTTATAACCGTCAAAAACAGAGTATGATTGAGGTATCAAACGCCCGTAATAATCATAATACATACTTGTTACCATATGATATTCGGGATAATATGCTTCGGCAGTAAAATATAATAATCCGTCTTTTTCCATAATTTCATGAACAAGTAACATAAAATCTAATGATGATTTTTTTCTGCTTTTAGATTTTTTCTCTGATTTTTTCCTGGCTTCTAACACTTCTTTAGCTTTTATGTTTCCTGTAAAGTTTTTAAATCTTATGAAATTATAATAATTAATATCGCCTTGCAGGTTGTTTATAACTTTAGTTATATAAAAACCTGTTGATTCTTTATTAAAATAAGTTTTCGAATCAATAGACTTTCTTTTAATAATATCATAAGTCCCGATTAAAATTTTATCTGTTTTATTTATTGTAACTAATTTTGCAGAATTTAACTTTTTATTTTCATCCTGCGATCTTATATCAATAGTGCTAAGTTGATTACCATTCAAATCAAATTCTTTAATATAGAATTTATATTCATTTTTTGAAACACAGGAATTTATAAGAGTTATTACAGTATTATTTAATGTATCAATGTGTAGATTTTCAAAGTAATTTTCTCCATTATCATCATAATATATTTCTTTTATATCATTTGTCAGGGTGTTCACAAAGTAAATTGCAGTTTGATTTTTCTTTAAATCCAAATCCAGACATAGATAAGCTATATGATTATGAATTTTAATGTGTGTTAAGTCAGATTTTTCAGGAATTAAGCCATTCAATATTTGACAGTCACCCGAATTTAGATTAAACTTTAATATTTGAAAATTTCCTTCAGATGATTTCTTTTTTTTAGCTTTATCCTGAAAAAATAAGTAAAGAAATTCATTATTAATATCATGTTGTTTATAAATCATTTTATCTAAAACAGGTATTTCCTTTAACCATGATCTTTTGAGATATTTATCATAAAATGCAAATATCCATTTCGTGTTATGTTTATCAGCAGCAATAATACTTTTATAAAACAAAATCAATCCTTTACTCTTACAAGGAATTATCTTATATATTTCTGCTTCCGATTTTGTGTCTATTTCAATTCGTAAAGGTTTGCCTTGTTCACCCGGCATATCAGCACCTTCTTTGTTAAGCTGTGAAAAAATTTCATCACCTGAATAAAGAAAAATAAAGATGGATAATATTATAATTTTAAACCTGTTCATAATTTGAACAAAATTAAAAAAAATAGGCTAAAATTTGGAAAATAGA
>JAIOSH010000556.1 GCA_021107685.1 Bacteroidales bacterium
AGCTACTTTTAAAGCATAAGATAAACCCGCAATTCCTGAACCTATAACTAAAAAATCAACTTTTTTTCTCATTTTAACGGAAAATAAATTAAATTTCAAAATTAATAAATATCCTTATTATCTATCAATTTTTTCTAATTACTTTTCTTTTTCATTTAAGTTATAATTTTTGTCTTATTTTTGGAGTAAAAAACTAAATCAAATATCAAGGCTGATATCAATATGTTTCATGAAGATATAATGCCTATAACGGTTAACTTTATTAACAGAACTCAATTAAAGTTTATAATTTAATGTCCCAAATATTTATTTTATTATATGACTTCCTGAAAAGCCATCGAATTTTTTTTGTTTCGGTAATAATGGCTATAGCTTTACTTGCAGGATATTTTTCATCAAAGATTACATTTGAGGAAGATATTTCAAAAATGTTGCCTGTTGGTAAAGATGCCGATAAGATAAACTTTATTTTACAAAATGCAGCATTTAATGACAAACTCATTATTAATGTTTCATTACAGGATACAAACCTATCGCCCGCCCCTGAAAAGTTAATTGCTTTTGCAAATGAATTAGCCGATACCTTACAAAGCCATTTTTTTTCCCAATATATAAAAGAAGTTTTTTATAAAGTTTCCAATAACATAATCAATGAAGTGTATTCAATTTTATATGAAAACCTGCCTGTTTTTCTAAATAAAAATGATTATGAAAAAATCGACAGCCTCCTCACCCAACAAGCTGTCAGCACTTCATTTAAAAAGAACTATAAAACATTAATATCACCGGCAGGCTTTGCCCTAAGAAAATTCATAATGGACGACCCTGTCGGTATTAGTGCAATAGTATTAAAAAAATTGCAATTGCTTCAGTTTGACGATAATTATGAAATTCATAATGGATACATATTAACTAAAGATAAAAAAAATTTATTATTATTTTTAACTACCTCAAATCCTGTAAACGAAACTTCAAAAAATACGATTTTTATAGAAGCTCTTGATAATGTATTACGAAACTTTGGGACAAACAAAACCGGTAATATAGTTAAAGCCGAATATTTTGGGGCTGTTGCTGTTTCCGTATGTAATGCCGAAAGAATAAAAAAAGATATAATATTAACAGTAACAATTGCATTAATTATTTTAATGACACTTATCAGTTTATACTTCAGGAGGATGAGTGTATTTTTGTTTATCTTTCTTCCGGCAATATTCGGAGGAGGGGTTTCTTTGGCTCTTTTATTTTTAATAAAAGCCAAAATATCTCTCATTGCTTTAAGCATCGGAGCAGTTCTACTGGGGATATCAGTTGATTATTCATTGCATATCTTCACTCACTTCCGGCACAAAAAATCTGTAAAACAAACCATTAAAGATATTTCCCTGCCAATTATTATGAGCAGCCTTACAACTGCCTCTGCGTTTTTATGCCTGCTTTTTGTAACTTCCGAAACATTGCACGAGTTAGGACTTTTTGCTGCAATAAGCGTAATTACTGCTGCCTTTTTTTCTCTGATTGTTTTGCCTCATCTATTGAAAATACCAAAAATCAGGAATATTAAAAATAATGATGGCAATCATAAAAATTATCTAAAAAAGTTTACTTCATACAGATTTGACAAAAACCATATCCTTATTTCAATTATTGTAATTCTTTCTATCGTTTTTGTGTTTACTTCAAAACACATAAGTTTTGAAAGTGATATGGAAAAAATGAGCTATGTAACCGATGAATTATCCCAGGCTGAAAAAAATCTTGATGAGATTAATAATTATAAGTTACGGTCAATATATCTGGCTTGTACAGGTAAGGATTTGAACAGGGCTTTATTAAATAATGAAAAATATCAAAAAAAGATAAAAGACCTGACCGAACAGAAAATCATTAAAAAATGTACTTCGGTTAGCTCTTTTTTAATATCCGACTCATTACAAAAAGAAAGAATAGAATTGTGGAATCAATACTGGACATATGATAAAAAACAAAAGCTGAAACAACAATTGATAACACTTGGAAAGCAATATAAGTTTAAGGATGATGCTTACGAAAAATTCTACATTCTTCTTGATAAACAATTTCATACCCTGGATAAGGGTATATTCAATAAAATCAAAGAACTGTTTTTTAATGATTATATTACCGAAACCGACGAACTAACCTCTGTTATCACATTATTAAAAGTTGATAAAAACGATAAGCAAAAAATTCACGATGCTTTTATTGATAATAATGATTTGATAATACTTGATAAAGGATTTTTTGTTTCTAAGTTTATCAATGTATTGAAAAAAGATTTTGGTTTACTGATAAAGTTGTCGTTACTGATAGTGTTGCTTATTTTAATTATTTCATTCGGCAGGATAGAATTAGGGCTGATAACTTTTATCCCGATAACACTAAGCTGGCTCTGGACACTTGGAATAATGGGAATATTCGGTATAAAATTCAATATTTTCAATATAATTGTTTCCACTCTTATTTTCGGATTGGGTATCGATTACAGCATATTTATCATGCGGGGATTGCTACAGGAACATAAAACCGGAATTAAAAATCTAAATTCATATAAAACTTCAATTTTATTATCTGCAATCACAACCATAACAGGCATTGGCGTTTTGATATTTGCAAAACATCCGGCTTTAAATTCTATTGCTTTGGTATCAATAATCGGTATTTTATCAGTCGTTTTAATATCATACACTATTCAACCTTTATTATTTCGCTTTTTGATAATTAACAAGGGACAAAAAAGATTTGCGACTATTACACTCAGTAACTTGTTCATTTCAATTTTTACAGCTTTTGTTTTTGTTTTAGGATGTTTTATTATGATGTTATTCCTGCCTGTATTATATTTTCTTCCTTTGAAAAAGAAAAGTAAAAAACTATTTGTAAATTATATGATAATGCTGTTTTGCCGAATTATTGTTTATATAAATATTACAATTAAAAAAACTATTATCAATTATAATTCATCGACTTTTAAAGAACCGGCTATTATCATTTCAAATCATCAGTCTCATTTGGATTTGGTATTATTACTGATGTTGCATCCCAAAATAATTGTTTTAACAAATGATTGGGTATGGAAAAATAAATTCTACGGGCTAATAGTTCGCTATGCCGATTATTACTCTGTTACAGGGGGATATGAAAAAGGTATAAATCTATTGAAAGAAAAGGTTAAAAACGGTTACTCCATTCTAATATTTCCTGAGGCAAAAAGATCGGCAACAGAAAAAATAAAACGATTTCATAAGGGAGCATTCTATTTGGCTGATAAATTGAATTTGGAAATATTGCCTTTAATAATTCACGGGTCAGGACATTGTCTTACAAGAGGTGAAGTATTTTTACGCAGCGGAAATATAACTATCAAGTTCTTTAATAGAATAAATATAAAAGACGGGACTTATGGCAATACATATCTAACCCAGGCAAAATCAATGGTTAGATTTTATCGCGAAGAATACGATAAGCTCAGACTTGAATATGAAGCTCCCGGATATTTCAGAAATAAATTAATCAATCAATATATTTACAAAGGTCCGGTTTTAGAATGGTATCTTAGAATAAAACTAAGATTAGAAAAAAACTATGCACTGTTCAACGAATTAATTCCTCAAAAGGCTGATATTACCGATATTGGTTGTGGATATGGTTTTATGTCTTATGTGCTTGGCTTTCTTTCTGATAAAAGAAATATTACAGGCATTGATTACGACGCCTATAAAATTGAAATTGCAAATAATTGCATTTCAGATAATCAAACATTAAAAAAAAGGATGAAATTTGTTTATGCTGATATTGGAGGATATCCTTTTAATAAAAGTGATGTGTTTATTTTGAGTGATATTTTGCATTATATGCCCGAACAACAACAAGAAAAACTTATAAT
>JAIOSH010000220.1 GCA_021107685.1 Bacteroidales bacterium
AGAATGACAATTCAGCCCTGTGCCGAGAGCACAGGGATTTTATGCCATTCTTTAAACTATCTCCAAAACAGATTAAACTATCGGAAAGAGTTTGTTCTATCACCTGATATTCATGATTATTATTTAAATTTCCTATACTTGCAAAAGATTTGGTTACTTGTTGATTTGAATAAAGCAACGTCCCTGTTGAAGTAAAGATATTATTACCAAAAATAATTTCTTCTCCTTCACTATTAGCATTGATGTTAAAACCTAATGGGTGTGAATTACCATTTGAAAGGGTTTGTACGGGAAATCCGTCTTTAAACCGGTATAACGCTTTATTATTAAAATTAAGGTTATTATTTTCATTTAATTCATTAATGCTGTCGTAATAATCAACTTTTATATATACATCATAATATTCGGGAAAATATCCTGATGTGGTCCAGTTAAAGATCAATGTATCTGATTTATAACCGGAAATTTCTGTAACCACAGTTGAATCAATTAATACCGAACCTGGTTCATCGGGATTGCCAATATAACAACCTACTTGAAACGGTGCAAAAATGTTTATGGAAGAATTATTCTTTATTATGGCTTGAATGTGAATGGTGTCTTCTACAGTACAAAAATCAGGTGTAAAAGTTATGTCCGATGCTTTAATAATAAGATCAGGTTTAAGTGTATCAATATTTTCGTAAAGAATATTTAAAGCAGGGTCTCCAAATAAATTATAACAATCCCGCCATGATAAGTTTTCCAGCTTTGTTTCCATTATAGCTTCGCCAAGTACACTTGAATAATTATTCATTAATGATTCAAAATAAGCAGAAATTATAGAGAAAGTAGTAGCAGAGGTTATAATAGATGAACCAACAAAAGCAATTGCCCCCCTTATAGAATTATAAACTGTAAATCTTTCAGCCATACAGTCGTCTGTATTATGAAAAGCACCGGTTAAACAAGCACCACTTAAAATAAATGGCAGATGATGATTGTGTGATTCATTTAAACTTCCATATTCAAAAATTCCGTACCAAGTATGACTGCCTCCATGATCCATATAATTAATAAACATATTGCTATCGTAAGCATTTAATAAATTCGTTAAATCACCGGGTAAAATATATGGTATTAAATCCCATACAGGGTAAGATTGATTAAAATCAGGTGGAATCATAAGTTTTTTATGGTAAAACTCATCAATAATGTCATCCATAGCAAACATCACTTCACTTTCTTTAGGGTAAAAATTAGAATCCACTCCGATATATGTAAACATTTCATCCTTCCATGCAAGTGTTTCCGGCTTAAAGTTAAGGATTTTGTGTACTACGTTATAAGTTTGGGTGTCATTATCTACGCTGCAGCGGCCTATCATGAGGTCGGGGTAAATGTCGTATATGGTATCCTGGGTAATTGTATCAACGTCATAAGTGAGCTGGGTGTACACTACATCGTATCCTCCATCACCTGGAACTACTGGATCATCAAAAGAAGGAATACCTATCAAACTACTTTCCATCTCTACATCCCCGAATAAATTTACATAAGCAAGCTTATTATCATAAGTATTATTTGCATTTTCACTAAAATATGTGTTTCTAATTAATGTAAATATCTTATCTTTTAATAAAGCTTGGCTTGGAGTGATATAGGTGTCGATTACATCAGTTGTAACAATTTTTACATCAAATCCATTAAAGCTGGTTCTGTGATTTGCCAAAGAACATAAGGTATCGTTTTCGAAAAGTTCAGAAGGAGCAATAATCAGATAATCGCATGTATCATCTATTTTTTGATTTGGCAAGGATGTTACCCAGAAATCCTCGCAATCAAGGGTATCGGTTCCCGCACCACAACTTACCGAAGCATTCAGGCCATTCGATTGATAATTGATAAGTGTGTTTCCGAGCATTTCATTAAAAATACCAACATTCTGATGAATAGAACCTGAAGGGTTTATAAAAGATAATGTAACTTTTGCTTCGGAATATGCCCATATTTCATCTTTTATGGGATTAAAACTAACAGGATAAAATAATACCCGGACCACATGCTGGGCCCTTATTGCTCCTTTATCAACGGTTTCTATTACCTTGCCCGGAAACCAAATGTCAGATTCATAAAAATCCCTGTTGTAAACAAACTGTTCTACTAATGCTACAGCTCCTTCTTCTGTAGTATCAGGCACTAATTCGGGTGCAGGATAAATGTTTATGTTACCGATTTTAACAGAATCAAACAATTCAATTTGTACGATAACACTATCGCAATCGGGAATTGCCGTTAAATATGAAATAATTGGTAATTCGGGAAACCCTATGGAATCCATTCTCAAATGCTCTTTAATTTGTACCCTATCGAATGTATCAATTTGAGTGGAAAACATTCCCGGCACATTTATTTCAAACTCTACCAAAGTGTCGTTTGAAGTTAATACATCATATTGAGGACTGGTTGATTCACTTGCTGAAAATTCAATCCAATCCTGTGATTTTGAAACAAAAACCACAAAAAGTGTAGCGATAATTAAAGTAAACTTTTTCATTTTATTAGATATTAATTCAGACTTCTTAAAAGCTAAATTCAATAAGAGATGCTTGTTTTGATAAGCACCAGTAATACAAGCGATTGCACGAATTTTGTAAATAAAACTGGACGTTCCAATTTTCTAAATAAATATAAATAAAATAATTATAAAATAAAAAGGGTGAAAAAATATAATTTTGCATATTTTTTTGTAATTTTACATCGTAAAACAAAAAACTACTCATAAAATGAACACCCTTTTTAAAGTTGATAAAGATAATATGATTATTCAAATTGGCAATGGATTTGGAATAAAAATAATAGAAAACAAGGTAAATATTTATCGTAATGGACTTTGGTTAAAAGAGATAGAAATTAAATCCGGATTAGATAAACGAGTATTGGTTGTTGATTTAGTTGAAAAATTCGGTGTATCCAAGATGAAATTATCCAAAGCCCTAAGTATTTCCAGGACAAGCATTGACACCTGGGTTAAAGTATATCGGCAAAAAGGAGCCGAAGGGCTTGTAAATAGCAGTAAGAAAGGGGTAGGAAGGAAAAAGATGTCTGTAGTACGCCCCGAAGGAAATAAATTTGAAGAAATAGGACAAGACAATAAAAGACAAAGGCTTTTGCTTGAGAAACAGAATCTTAAGATTCAATTTCCAGAACCTGAACCAACACAAGAAACCGAAAAACAAGAACACTTCAACCATGAACAAGAATATAGGGAAAACCGGTACGCAGGTAGTTTTCTTTACTGGGCAGTTATTCAGCATCAATTTAAGTTTATGCAGTCAGTTGAATTTATTTTTGGAGGTTATAGCACTGTTATTTATCTTTTTGTGATGATGCATGTTAACCGTATTAGCTCAATAGAACAAATCAAAACAGTATTTAAAAAAGAGTTTGGATGTTTATTGGGTTTACATAAATTATTTAGTATACCCAATTTATGGAAAATGATACATGAAGCAGTAGCACTAAAAAAAAGTCCAGCCTTGCGTAAACATTTTTTTTATTATCAAATGCGAAAGGGATTAGTATCATTATGGTATTTATTTATAGATGGACATTTTATTCCCTATACAGGAAAAGAAAAAGTACACAAAAACTTTCATACACAAAGGGCGATGATGGAACCGGGTCAAAATGAAATATTCATCCATGATATACAAGGACGAATTGTATACTTTGACTTGCAAGAAGGAAAAGGGAATATGCTGGAAGTAATTAAAGAACAAAGCAAAACAATTGCACCTTATCTTGGTAATGAGCCACCCTTATTTGTGGCAGATAAAGAAATTTGGGGTGTTGATAAATTTTTATCCTTGCAGGATTGCCGGTTTATTACCTGGGAAAAGAATACTAATGTAGAAGAAACCAAATCAATAGATGCCGGTTTGTTTTCAGAGCCGTTTGAGTTAAACAATACAGAATACCAGGTATATGAAACGAGCAAAGTTTACAAAAACATAAAAGGAAGCAAAATAAAGTTACGCCGAATAATTATTTGGAATAAAAAAACAGGAAAGCGACCGGTAGCAGTAGCATTAGATGAATATGAAGACACTCTTACTCTTGCAAAGGCAATGTTAAATCGTTGGGGCAAGAGTGAAAACAGCTTCAAGCATATGGGCAATCGAACTAAGATGCATTATAATCCTGTAATAGAAATATCAAGGGATAGCCAAAATCAAGAGATTATAAACCCTCAATTCATTAAACTTGATAAAGAATTATCAAAATTAAAACACCAACTTTCTAAAACAGAGAGAAATATAGGACAAAAGCCAATAACTCAAAAAAAAGATGGTAGCATCCGTAAAAATCAAAGCAGGGATTATTTATTGGAGCAACAAAATAAACTTCAATCACAAATACAAGAAATAAAAGCAAAATTGGAGAAATGTCCACAAAGAGTTGATAGCAGTGGCGTCGAAGGGAAAAGGCAATTTAAGGTAATTGAAACAGAGGCAAAAAATTTATGGGATATATCCGAAACTATAATGTGGAACAGCAGGAAATATTTAAGTAAATTACTTGAAGAATATTTGCCTAACAAAAGAGATTTATTGCCTGTTTTAGATGCAATTACAAGTTCAAAAGGTAAAGTAAAAATAACAAAGGATGCGGTAATTGTAGTATTAGAGGCATTAGAAAGAAAGCAATTTTATCAGGCACAATTACAGCTATGTCGTAAGTTAAACCAGATGAATGTGAGATTCAGTAATCAAAAAATCCTATTTTTTGATGTTGAATAAAAATATATAAACGTCCATTTTTTTAGGGCTATTTTTTAAATATTTTAAGAAGTCTGAATATAATATGCTTTAGTAATAAAAAAATATGCCTTATCATTTATTTGATAATCATAAAATTCAGGAACACTTCCAAAAACCATTTTCATATCTTCTTTTTCTGAACAACCACCTAAGGGGATTTAAAATTAATAATTCCATTTTTACCATAGAGTTGGCATGATTAATTTTTTACATTTTTCCGGCTTGATTTCAATAAACCATTTTCCAAGTTCTTTATCTCGTTCAATTATTTTTTCATA
>JAIOSH010000540.1 GCA_021107685.1 Bacteroidales bacterium
ATGCTGATTTAGTTACTTTTTCTGTAAACTGAATAATTACAATATTTTTAATATGGTTTTGAATATTATTTTCAGGTCGGTTGCAAAATTTTTTTCTGCTATATATTTTAAATTAAGTTCTAATTTGGCAGGCATTATTTCTTTAATATACACTTTTTCCGGATTAAATGTTTTACCTAAAATTTCATTTTCATTTATAAATTCAATAGAAGCAAAATCTGTAAGACCAGGTTTGACTGATAATACTTTTTTTTGTTTATCATTATAAAGTTCTACGTATTTTCTGACTTCCGGCCTGGGACCGACAAAACTCATATCACCCCTTATGATATTCAACAATTGTGGTAATTCGTCTAATTTATATTTACGTAAGAATCTGCCAATATATGTAATTCTGTCATCTTTCAGTCCTACTGTAAGTAAACCCTGCTTATAAGCATTATTACACATTGAACGGAATTTATACAAATAAAAATCTTTATTATTTTTTCCAACCCTGATTTGTTTAAAAAATATTTCGCCTTTTGAATCAATTGTTATTAAAATTGAAAAAATTAAAAATAATGGAGAAAAAAGAATTAATCCGAGAAGGGAGAAAGCAATATCAAAAATTTTTTTAGACATAAATTATTATATTGCTCCTTCAAATTGTTTCAGGAAGCGTATATCATTTTCAAAGAAAAGACGCAGGTCTTTAATTTGATATTTTAGCATTGTTATTCGTTCAATACCCATACCAAAAGCAAAACCCGTATATTCTTTACTGTCAATATTGCAATTTTCAAGTACATTGGGGTCAACCATTCCACAACCCAAAATTTCGACCCAGCCGGTATATTTACAAATATTACATCCGCTGCCACCGCATATATTGCAGGAGATATCCATTTCCGCCGAAGGTTCTGTAAATGGGAAATACGAAGGTCGAAAGCGTGTTTTAGTATCTTCACCGAAAAGTTCTTTTGCAAAATAATATAAAGTTTGCTTAAGGTCGGCAAAAGAAACATTTTTATCTATATACAAGCCTTCTACCTGATGAAATATACAATGCGCCCTTGCCGATATTGCTTCATTGCGAAATACTCTCCCCGGGAAAATTGACCTTATTGGTGGTTTGTTGTTTTCCATCACACGTATTTGAACAGAAGAAGTATGTGTTCTTAATGCGATATCAGGATTTTTTTCAATAAAAAAAGTATCTTGCATATCCCTTGCAGGATGTTCTTCCGGAAAATTCAAGGCGGTAAAATTATGCCAGTCATCTTCTATCTCAGGACCTTCGGCAATAGTAAAACCAATTCGACTAAAAATTTTATTTATCTCATTTCTTACAATTGATAATGGATGTCGTGAACCTAATTGGACAAAATCAGCAGGAAGTGTAAGATCAAGGTCGCTTTTGCCTTTTTCTTGAGAAATTTCAAATTTTTGTTTAAGAAGATTAATTTTTTCCTGTGAGCTTTTTTTCAATTCATTAAGCAATAGCCCTATTTCTTTGCGATATTCTTTATCTACATTTTTAATTTCTGAGAACAATTCAGTAATTATTCCTTTTTTACTTAAATATTTTATACGGAATTGTTCTAATTGTTCAGCATTATCAGCAGAAAAAGAATTTATTTCTTCAAGGTATTGCTTTATTTTTTCTTTCATTTAACCTTACTCAATAATTTTAATTGTCATTTTAACATCTTGTAAAGGCTTATCTCTGGGGTCGGTTTTAACATCAGCAATTTTATCAATAACATCAAAACCCTCAATTACCTGACCAAAAACAGTATATGCGCCGTCAAGAAAAAAAGTGCCGCCAACATTTGTATATGCTTCACGTTGTTCTTCTGTGAATTTTTTTCCGCCGCGTTTTTCAACACTGTCAAGTTCGCTGTTACTTGCTATTTTCCCTTGTACAATATAAAATTGTGAACCTGATGATTCTTTTTTAGGATTAACATTATCACCCATTCTTGCAGCAGCTAAAGCTCCTTTTTTATGGAAATATTTAGTATTGAATTCTGCAGGTATTTTATTACCGGGGTCTTGTCTGCCATCTGCATTTTGGCCTCCCTGGATCATAAAATTTTTTATTACCCTGTGAAAAGGAGAACCATTATACCAGCCCTCTTGTACTAATTTTATAAAATTATCCCTGTGTCTATGGGTTTCATTGTATAAAACCGCTGTAATATCACCATAATCAGTGCTTATTAAAATTTTTGTTTCACTTTCTTTTGTTTCATTATCCTGTGATAATGCAGTAAAATTTACTGAAGTAATAATAACTAATAAAAATACAATTGCTTTTTTCATAATTTTATAATTTAAATATGTTGTTTAAAAATTGTTGCAATATTAATAAATATTGAGAGAATTTAAAAATATTTATTTTTTGTTTTTTAAATTTTGTTTTTCTATGTAACATTTTCTACAAAGAGGTTCATAATTATCTTTTTCGCCTAAAACCACTAAGGCGTCATCAATAATTTTTCTATGGGAATAATGAGCAAGATTGCCACAATTCATGCAAATAGCATGAACTTTTGTTACATATTCGGCAGTTGCCACTAATGAAGGAATAGGACCAAACGGATTCCCAAGATAATCCATATCCAAACCTGCGACTATTACACGAATTCCATTATTTGCCAGAAAATTGCAAACAGAGCATAATTCAACATCAAAAAATTGTGCTTCGTCAATTCCTACAACTTCCACATCATTTGCTAATAAAATAATTTGCGATGCAGTTTGTACGGGAGTTGAATGTATTGAAGTTTCATCATGTGATACAACATTTTCATTATCATATCGTTTATCAATTTCAGGTTTAAAAATTTCAACTTTTTGTTTTGCTATTTTTGCCCTGTTTAATCGGCGGATTAATTCTTCGGTTTTGCCCGAAAACATCGAACCACATATCACTTCAATCCATCCGATTCGTTTTGGATGATTTGTGCTTTCTAAAAACATCTGATTATTTAAACTTTTATATCTTTATCGTTTTTTTTAATTTTTATACAAATTTATACAAAACCTGATATAATTTTAATAACAAGCTTAAAAAATTGATTATGAATACTAAAATTATTAAAGAAGAAATAGAATATTTGATTGAAATAATTGAAGAACAGTCAAATATTATTATCAAATATTCCGGTAAAATTCCACAAATTGAGCTTGATATAATTTTGTCAAATATCCGTAAATTATATGAAAATTTTTACAAACTCAATAAATTAAATATACAGAAATTAATAGCAAAAGCCGGAACAGCTCAGACAAAAATATCTGATGAAACCTGTAATGATAAAGAAGATGTTAATATTAAGGTGAAGCCAGAAGAGCCTGTTACCGAAGCATTACCTGAAAAGAAAAAATCTTCAAAAAGTTCAGGAAAAAATGAAAATACTGATTCTAAGGAAGATGAACAAGTTGCAGTAACTCCCAAAACTAATAAGAAAGAAAAACATAAAGAACAGGTCAGTAAAGATTCTCATTCTTCTAAAACAACAATAGATTTATTTTCTGATACAGAGATTACTATTGCTGATAAATTCAAAGATAAAAAAACGACAATCAAAGATAAGATTGTAGAAGATATAACTATTGCCGAGAAAATACAAAAGGATAGTATAAACGACCTGAAATCAGCTATTGGTATTAATGATAAGTTTATTTTTATTAATGAATTGTTTGAGGGAAATATGAAAGATTATAATGAGACTGTTGATAAACTTAATAATTTTGAAAATTTGAATAATGCTTTGGAATATTTTAATAATTTAAAAGATAAAAATAGCTGGGATATAAAACTTGAATCATTTAAAAAGTTGAATGAATTTATAAAATGTAGATTCGGTCAGCCCTAAAGTTACTCTTAATGTCATTTCGACCGAAGAGAGAAACCCCTAATGTGTTGGTTTGCAAATAAATAGACTTCTTGCTGTCACTTAAAATGACACCTTTTGCAAACACCGGTTTAAATATTTAATTTTACGAACTTATTTATATTAATTTAATAAAATGCCGAAACTTTATATTATCCCCACTCCTATTGGCAATCTGGAAGATATCACTTTACGGGCTGTTCGTATTTTAAAGGAAGTTGATATTGTCTTAGCCGAAGATACCCGTAAAACAGGAATTCTGTTTAAACGTTTCAATATTGAAACAAAAATGATGTCTCATCATAAGTTTAATGAACATAAAGCAATTTCGGGTATTATTGATAGAATTTCAAATGGAGAAACCTTTGCATTGGTTAGTGATGCAGGCACACCTGCTATTTCCGACCCGGGATTTTTATTAGTAAGAGAATGTATAAAAGCAGCTATAATAATTGAATGCCTGCCTGGTGCCACTGCCTTTGTTCCGGCACTTGTTAATTCGGGATTGCCTTCTGACCATTTTATTTTTGAAGGTTTTTTACCTCATAAAAAAGGAAGAATTTCTAAATTAAAACAATTAGCAAACCAATCTTATACAATGATTTTTTATGAATCACCTTATCGCCTTGTAAAAACTCTTGAACAATTTGTTGAATATTTTAGTTCTGACCGGAAAGCATCTGTTTCGCGAGAACTTACAAAAATTTACGAAGAAACCCAAAGAGGAACTTTAGATGAATTAATAGCTTATTATAAAAATAAAACAATCAAAGGTGAGATTGTCATTGTTGTAGAAGGGGAAAAAATTAATTGATGTTTGTTCATAAAGTCGCATAGCGACGAACTATTTGTAATCCCTGACAGTAGTCGGGGGTGATAATGAGGGAGTTACAAAAGTCCCGTAGGGACGACCTACAAAAAATCGGATATTATGGAC
>JAIOSH010000101.1 GCA_021107685.1 Bacteroidales bacterium
AAAGGAAAAAAGAAACGAAATATATCGGCAATTTTGATGCATAACTGGTATTATACACCAAATTAACCCGTTTTATTCTTACAATAACTTCGTGATCGCTTCGCTCTGAGTTCACTACGTTATTGTATGAACTTAGCATAGCGATCTCACGAAGTAATGTGTGATGGATAAAGGGAAGCAAAGCGGGAACCAAACGAAGTGGTTTAAGCGAAGCTAATTTTTCGGGTTAAGTAAGCCGTGCCACGACTATTATATAATAAATATTCCATTTTCTGTCATAATTATCTATAATCATTTTAGCATTTAATCATTTTAGCATTACCCATTAAATTTGTGGTAGTGCTTTTTTTATTAATTCTAAAATAATTTTCGTCCGGATTTAGAAATTGTATAAAAACATTAAAAATGCGGGCAAGGTATCATTTCACGTTTTACTTTTCTGTATTTACTAACATTGAAGAGATATATTATTGAAATTTCATGGGCGCCGCCTGTTGAAGCTATTAGTCTTGAAATAGTAAAATCGTAGCTATAACCTACACTAAATTCATCAACCTTATAACCAAATAACAGGATAATGGCATCAGAACCTTTATTTTCTTTAATTATAGGTATTCCCCTGTACCATAATCCGACAACTATCGGTGTTTTGCTCCAGTATAATCCTATATCAAACTGACTGTTCTGTTGCTTGAATGTTAGGTTTTTTTGTTCTCTGTATTTGTATAAAAATGCAAATGTAAGGTTTTCGGCACTTGCTTTTAATGCCCTCATTCGTCCTCTAATATTCACTTTAAATCCGCCGTAAAACGAAAATTTCATTGGTATTCTATTATTACCTCCCATTAAAGCCTGGTTTGGTCTTAGCATATGAACGACTGTTGAACCAAGCCAGAAATCCTTGTTATAAGTTAATATTGATGAAGAAAAATCAACATACTGATTATTCAAATATTCGTTGGGTTCTCCTATTTGTGTACCATGATGTACTTCTTCAACAAAATTTAAACTGTAATAATCTATACTTTTTTGAGTGTACATTAAATGAAGTCCCGGTCTTATAGTCCAGTTTCTGTTTATTTTTATTCTATAAGAATATAAACCTCCAACATTAGTTGTGCTTAATTTTCCACTACCTATTTGGTCGCGTGTTATAAGTATCCCGATACCGCTTTTAAGACTTCTTAAATTATGATCGCCGGAAACAGCAAATGTTATAAATCTACCGGGCATTTTTGGCCATTGGTCTCTAAAATTTAAAACCACTCTACTGCCACTTGAAATCCCTGCAAATGAGGGAGATAAATATAGAGGAGTTGCATAAAACTGGGAAAACTGAGGATCCTGGCTAAATACAAATTGTTTGAAACAAACAAACAATGTTATTATATATATTTTATTAAAAATTAATTTCACGTTAAATAATTAATGCCCAAATCTAACGTAATAAAGTTATATCTCCAACTATTGTACTGTTTCTTCCATCACTATAAGTAACAGTTGCTTTCCAGAAATATACATCCTGTTCACAAAGCGGACCTTTATTAAGGTATCTTCCGTTCCATCCTACTGCAATATCCTTTGTTTCAAACATTATTTCACCCCATCTGTTAAAAATCTGAAGTTGATATTTAACAACACCTTTTGGCAATACAGGGAAAAAAATACTTCTGTCGAATCCATCGGTAGAATATGAACCATCAGTACCTGATGAAGCATTCGGTTGAAAGGCATTCATAAAACTAAGACCACCTGTATCTTCTACTTTTACGGCACTAACTTTTAGCAATGTATCTGTACATAAATCTTCGGAATATGCAATTAATGTAATATCATAAATGCCCGGTTCATCAAAATAATAAACTGTATTTTTATCAGTAATAGATGAATCCGTATCAAAAATCCATCTATATGAAAATGCATTATATGATTCGTTTACTACAGCTACCGGTTTGTCCGGAATATATGCCACAGGGCTGACAACACTGAATTTTGCCACCGGATTTTGATAAACTTCAATTGTAACAGGTTCATCGGTATCGGTAAAACTTTCGGGTCCATAAGCTAATAAATAAACATAATAAGTTCCTGCATCGGTATATGTATATGGAGAAGGTTCTTTTTTAGTTGAAGTTCCACCATCACCAAAGTCCCAAAGATATTTTTCTGCATAAATTGTTGTATTTGTAAATTGTACAGTTAAAGGAGCACAACCTGCTGTATCGGAACCAATATATATAATCGGAGCCGGAAGTCTTACTACAACAGTTACAGAAGTATCATCAGTACAATGTTCTCCCGAAACTGTAAGAATAATTGTATAACTTCCCGATGTATCATATTGATGGGTATATGTATTTTCAAAATCTTCTGTATTTCCGTCTCCGAGCTCCCAACCATAACTCCAACTGCCTGAGCTTGAAGCATTTATTATCTCAAACTCTGTGTCAGGATAAATTGTTTCCATAGGTGTTACAACAAATCTTGCTTCAGGAGAAGGATAAACGGCTACATTCATAGTAAACGAATCAACACAATTATAATTTGATTGTGCAATTAATAAAACCGGATAAATAACATCTGCGGAAGTTGAATTATTGAACACATGCGATGAAACAGGCCCGCTTATTGTTTGTCCGTCACCGAAATCCCAGTAATTTAGTATTGAATTATGACCAAAAGATCTGTCAATAAGATTAATTGTCAAGGGATTACATCCCGATGTAACATCAGGAAGGAAATCGGCTGTAACTTCGGGATAAACCTTAACAGTTTTTTTATCAGATTCATCTGTACATCCGTTTTCTGTTTCAACAATCAGGCTTAATTCATAATCAGCTTCATATGGTAATAAATTTTCATACATTTTTGTAAACTCAGGGCTTGAAGTTGTATCAATACCTGAATTATCTCCATAATTCCAATAATAATTAATAACATTTTGTGATGAATAATTAACTATTGTTACTTCATGAGGCGAACAACCAACTGTTGGATTAACATAAAAATTAGCTTCGGGTTTAGGAAAAACAACAAGCTGTTTATCAATAGTATCTTCACAAGAAAAAGCTGATGTTGCAATTAATCTTATAGGAAAAACAATATCATTATCAGTTGTATTATTAAATACATTTGTAACGCTGAATTGCCCCGGCATTGGTCCATTACCAAAATCCCAGACATATGATGAACCTCCGGGTGATGATGTAAGTTGCACCGTTGCCGGATGACAAGCAGAATCAGGGGCTATAGTAAAATCATAATCCGGCAATGGAAAAACAGTTATATATTCACTGACAGAATCGCGACATCCTTTTCCTGTTACAGCTGTCAATCTTACTTCATAATATTTTAAGAAATTTGTTGAATTATCAAAAATATGCATTGGGTCTTCTGTAATACTATCAATAATACCATCGCCAAAGTCCCATATATATAATGCAGGGTCAATTGAATATCTGTTAAAATTAACAGATAAAGGACTACAACCTTCAGTTACATCAGCACTGAATGTCGGATCAGGTAAATTATTTTTTATAACAGTTAGAGTATCATTCATTGCACTCCAACATCCTGAACTTATATCTGTTGCAATAATATGATAGGTTCCAAAATGATTATTTTGCCAAGAAATTGTATTACCTGTTCCTTCAACAAAACTTCCATCGACTGCATCATCTTTATATAACTGGTAATTTATTCCAAGAAAAGTTGAGCTGTCAAGTTCAATTGTAACTCCGTTAATATCAGCACAATACTCTTCATCACCTGTTAGTGTGTATATTTCAGGATTTGGATTTACTATTATTTGAATATTTGTTGATGGTCCTTCGCATGTATCATTTTTTTGTGTTACATAAATATATAATGTACCTATTGAATCGGTATCTGGAATAACAAATGTTTCACCTGTAGCAATTGAATCTAATAATAATGGGTCTGAATACCATACTAAATAACCTCCCGATTCAACAACAGCAGTCAAATCAACCATTGTTTCGCCGAAACAATAATCAGCTTTTTCGCCTGCAAAAGGAGCATTAGGAGCATTTTCTCCTGCAGTAACAACAAGGGTATCTCCATAAATTTCGCAATCATAAGTATTTTTGACTATAACAGGATAATTACCATGTCTCAGGTTATCAAAATAATTATTTGCAAAGAAATTCAAACCTCCGTCAATTGAATATTCTAATCCCAAACCTGTTACATCATTTGCATCAATTGTAATTGTACCGTCATTACCATTACAAAAACTTTCGTTAGTTGAAGTAGCTGAAATAATTTCAGGTGTAGGGTTAATTATCAGGGTAACTGTTTTTGAACCACTACCACAACCATTGACCGTATCAGTTACATAATAAGTGTAATCGTCAACTTCTGTTTTTCCTGTTACGAAATGATTTCCTGCATAAACAAAGGGATTACCAAATTCATTCC
>JAIOSH010000427.1 GCA_021107685.1 Bacteroidales bacterium
AGTTACCATTTTCTCATATTTTCAGGGTTTCCACCACCAATACGTTCCAAAAGAATTTTTTTGAATTCATTTTCGGCTTTGAAAAGCATAAGAACTTTTTTTACAGGTAATGCTTCTTTGAATTTTATATTATACGTTTTTTCAATATCAAGCATTCTTTGCATATGAATAATGTGTGCATCAATAACTTCTTCCGCTTCTTCATCCGACATTTCATGAAAATTTATTTTATGAAGAATATATTTGTCGCGAAAAGCATTTTGTTCTGCTTCCTTTTTTGCTTCATATTCATTATAAACAGGCCAGAAAACCTGAGCTTCATCAGGTGTTAAAGATAATTTCTCTGTGAGAAAAGCTACTTTAAGAGCTTTGATTTTTTCTTTTTTTTCCTGAAATTTAGGTCCACCACCATATTGAGCAAACGATGATAAACTTATAAAAAAGATAAATGATAAAAAAAACAGACTTTTTAAAATTGATTTTATTGATTTCATATTGATTAGTTTTTTAGAATTAATAAATATTTTGTAATTATTCAGTTTACTTGAGTTTTATTTGTATTCCATCAGCTTTGGTATTTGATTTAGCATTTTTTACAAGTCGTAAATTTCACTCATTTCGTAATTTTCTTCCATTAAATATTCAATCATGTCATCGGTAGATATACTGGTATCGTTGATAATTGCTTCATCTGTTTTCAAAGATTGATCTATATCCGAATTATCAGCTTTAGATATTAACATTTCAACAAGCATTGATTCATTAAAATAATTGATAATATTTGGATTTTCGTTTAAAATTTCTTCCCAGGTCATATTAGCCAATATTGAATTGTCATTATTTGAATTATCGCGGGTTGTAAAATAAATAACAAGCACAATAGCAGCAAAAGTTAGAGAAACTGCAATTGAATATTGAGGTCTTAAAATAAATTGATAAAATCTATCCCATAATGTTATTTGCTGCTTAATATTAATTTTTTCCTGAATTATCGTAGGTAAATTATCAAAATATTCATCAGGGACTTTAAATGGATTGATTTTTTCAATCTTTGAAAGATTAGGAGCCAAATCTTTTAAATTTTCTTTTTCATCAGGCTTATATTTTTTATCATTATTTTTCATTACTCATAAGATTATATTTTTAATAAAAGGTTTAATTGTCTTTAATATAATTTTCGATTTTTTTGACTGCTATATGATACGATGCTTTTAAAGCCCCGACAGAAGTTCCCAATACTTCCGACATATCTTCATATTTCATTTCATCATAATATTTCATATTAAATACAAGACGCTGTTTATTGGGCAATTTTAATAATGCTTTTTGGAGCTTTAACTGAATTTCATCTCCGCTGAAATAGTTATCGTCAGTAAGGGATTGAGATAGTTGATATTCAACATCTGCGATTGGCAAAAAATATTTTTTGCGTTTATTTTTCAAAAAAGATAATGCTTCATTAGTTGCTATACGATATATCCAGGTATATAATTTGGAATCTTCACGGAAATTATTAATATTTTTCCATACTTTAATAAAAGTATTTTGAACAATATCATCAGTATCATCATGGTCAACAACCATTCTCCTGATA
The DNA here is from genome assembly GCA_021107685.1 of Bacteroidales bacterium. GTDB lineage: Bacteria > Bacteroidota > Bacteroidia > Bacteroidales > SMBSF39 > SMBSF39. Next base: position 1,595 of record JAIOSH010000427.1, read on the forward strand.
TGCCAATATATTTGTTTTTGATATTTTCTTACCAATAAATTAAAGCCGTAATTTCCAGAATCTTTATTTCGGCATAAATCTAATATTTTATTATCAGGATAATCAGACATAATCATCTACTAAGAATAACAAATTCAGTTCTGCGGTTTAATGCTCTACCTTTATCAGTTTGATTTGAAGCTATAGGTATTTGTTCGCCAAAACCTGTAAAATTCAATCTATCAGAATCAATACCTTCATTAATTAAATAAAAATAAACAGATTTAGCCCTGTTTTGTGAAAGGATAAGATTATCATAATCACTACCAATATTATCCGTATGACCTTGTATGGAAATTTTTAATGTTAGGTTCTCATTTAAAAATTCGATGAATTCATTAATAACAATTATTGATTCATTTGTTAATTCATAGGAATTAAAATCAAAATAAATATCATTTAAGCGATAAGATTTTCCAACTTTTATAGGTTTAATTTCTATATCAATTTTAGCAGGTGTTTTAAATACAGTATCATCTCTCGAAATATATTTTGATTCATAAACAAATCCCTTTTTTTTGACAGTCATCAGGTAGTCATTTCTAAATAAAACAGCAGCAGCATAATGACCTGTAATTGAGTCAACCGGTATTTCTGTAATTTTTTTAGTAACCACATTTTTCAATTCTATCCTTGCTTTAACAGGTTCATTATTATTTTCAATCATTAATTTACCTTTAAGAAATAAAACTTTTTCAGGTTGGGCTTCATTATACAGGTCAAATGAATAGAGGTCCCAGCCACCATATTCATTGAATTTATTTGAGGCAAAATATCCATAATGACCATCGGTGCTTACAAAAAATCCAACATCATCATCATACGAATTTATAGGGTATCCGATATTTTTTGGTTCCGTCCATGAGCTGTCTTTATTAAGTTTTGAGAAAAAAATATCATATCCACCCATACCCATTAAGCCATCTGAAGAGAAATATAAGGTTTGGCTGTCGGTATGAATAAAAGGTGATTTTTCATTTCCGCCGGTATTAATTGTTGGTCCTAAATTTTCCAGTGTTCCCCATTTTTCGTTTTCATCTCTTTGTACTTTGTAAATATCATAACCGCCGTAACCCCCTTTACGGTCACTTACAAAATATAATGTATTTCCGTCAGAAGTAATACTTGGTTGAGAATCCCATGCATCAGGAAGGTTTACATTTTCACCTAAATTTACAATTTCAGACCATTGTCCGTTAATAAAATCAGAATAATATATATCACAATTGTAATATGAACTTCCTTCTGCATATAGACACAGAGTATAAAACAATTGCTTATTATCAATAGTAAGCGTTGCCCCACCTTCATTATCATGTCTGTTAAACGGAAAAGGCATTTCTATTCCTTCATTAAATTGCCCGTTTTCTTTTTCACTGTAAATAAATTTTTCCTTGTATTTTATCCTTGGTATTAAATCATTTTTATTTGGAGGTATTTTAACTCTGCGTGTAAAAAGTGCTACTTCATTATCAGGCGATAAAATCGGTAAATATTCATCCTGGGATGTAGAAATACCTTTGACAGGTAATGGATCAAAAGGAACGGATTCTTTTATCATTTCATCATAAAATTTTGCATATTTTAACATTTCTGTTGCTTTATTATAATCTTTATCAGATCTTATCTTATCAACATCATCAAGAAATTTTTCCAAATAAATATAAGATTTTTCATATTCTTCTGCTCCAAAATATATATCAGCTAAATAAAAATAAGAATATACATCATAATACGGGCATAATTCATTAACTTGCAAGAAATATTTTTCAGCAGCTTTTGTATTTCTTTTAGGTTTTTCAATATTTATTAATCCCAGAACAAAATAAGCATCAACAAATTCAGGTTCAATATCAATTATGTTTTTAAGTAATCTGCTTGCTTCGCTATAATTTCTATGAATAAATTCGTTAATTGCCTTATTATATATTTTATCCGCTCTTTTGTTGTTAATTTCAGGGCATTTCTCCTGAACCTGTGCGTTTAATAATGTGGGTAATAAAATAAATATAAAGGTCAGAATAAAAACTAATTTAAATTTAAAAAATGATAGTATATTAATACACATACTGATAAAGTTTCTTCAGAGCTTTTAATTTTCAGGATTGTTAGTCTATTTTTCCAGTTCTTTTTTGGCTTTTTCTTCAGCTTCTTTTTTTATTCTGTCAGCTTCTTTCTTTGCTTTATTTATGATTGCTTCCGATTCTTTTTTTGATTCATTTACTAATTTATTAGCTTTGTCATCGGCTTCGTTCCTGATTTCTTTTGCCGACTCTTTAGCTAATTTTTCAGCAATAAAACCTTTCTTCTTGCCTTCTTTTTCAATTTCAGTTGCTTTTTTATCTGCTCCTTTTCTAATTTCACCAGCAACATTAGTAGCCGCTTTCCTGACATTTTCAGCCTGTTTTTCTGCTTCCTTAATAATTTGCCTTGCTTTTTTATCTGCATCGGCAATTATTTTATCTGCCCTTTCTTTGGCTTCTTTTTTTATATCTTCTTTCTTTTTATTGATTTCATCCTCAATAGTTTTTTTAATATCATCTATTGCTTTATTTGCCGATTCTTTTAAACTTGTTTTAATGACAGGGTTTGAAATTGTTCCACCGATTAAAACATTAACATCTACAATCTCACCAAGGCTGATATTTACTCCTTTTTGATTTGCCTGTGAAACAAGATTATTCAAAACATTATTTGCAGCTTTACCAAATTTATTTCTTGGTATTTGCAAATTCATAGTATAATCAATAGTCTGATCAAAAGAAGTCCAGCCTCCAACATTTGCATTAGTTTCATCATACTCAATATCAAATGGTTTGACAATAAGTTTACCATCAATAAATTCAAATGATATATCCACTTTATCCAAATTCATTGTTCGGAATAAATCAATTTTTAAATCATCAGCAATTTTATTTAAAGAATTAATATTTTTAATAATGATTTTTGATGTAGATAATTCGCCTTTACCTGACATAGAATTATAAACAGGCATCATTTCATTATCTAAAGCGGTATTCAAATTCATTCTTGCAGAAAAATTCCCCGTAGTATTTTTAGCAATAGGTGCAAATTTTTCAATTATTCCAAAAGTGTTATATGATTTTTGAATATCAAAATTTTTAATATTCATGTTAAAATCAACCAAAGGTTTTTCAGTATCTTCCGTACTGTAAGTTCCATTAACAATCATTTGTCCATCTAACATATCCATAGTCAAATTATGTAAAACAACTTTTTCATCTTTAATCTCTATAACACCATTAACATTATCCATTTCCATATTATCATAAATTAACTTTCCGAATTTTGAATTCATATTAAATTCAATATTATCAGGAACTTCAAAAACAGTCAAAGCAATTGTATCGGATGAAGCAGATGTAGAAGTGCTTGTTGAAGCTTCTGTTTCTTCTATAATAAATTCGTTCAGATTAAAATAATTTGAATTGATTTTTAGATTACCTTTAATTTCACCATCTTTAAAAACATAAGACAAGTAATTATCAAGTTTGCCTTTTGCTCTTAAATCACTTTTTCCGATTTTTGATATAAATGAAACAAGGTCAAGATACTGTGGGGAAAAATTCAATTGTGCATTTTGAATTTCAACAGTCTGTGGCAATTCACTGCTTTTGTAATTAACCCCTTTTATTAAAATTGAACCGATTGCAGTAAAATTTTCGTATTCTTCATTTTCAACAGATGACATTTTTCCATTTATTGAAACATCTGCAATACAAACACCATTTAATTGTTCGTCTTTGCCTAATGGATAAACTTCTTTAATAGCTGTAAGGTCAATTTTTCCTTTTAAATGTCCGTCAATTTCAGGATCAGAAACAGGTGTTTTAATATGTAATTTAATATCTATAGGACTACCTGCAATATGAAAATGCAACTTAGATACATCTATTACGGTATTATCGGCATCTCCTCCCCTATTAGTGATTTTAGCAATTAAAGCAATATTAGTAACGGGTTTGGGCAAATCAGGATATTTAAACATAGCATCCTCAATATTAAGATTTAAAGAAAATGAAGGTAAAGTATTTTCATTATAAATGCCTTTAACAAATCCGTCTAAAGCAAATTTTCCTTTAGTTTCAATTGTTGCAAAATCTTTTGCATAAATAGCAGGTATTAATGAAAGGATATTTTTAAATTCGGTTTTGCGTGTATTATAAGTCAGCACTAAATTAATATCGTCTTCAATCATTGATACAGAACCATTAAAATTAAAAAATAACTCATTCAAACGAATTTCATTTTCCTTAAAAGTATATATGGAATTTTTTAAATCAGCATCTAAATCGGCTTTTATTTCTATTAATGCTTTGTTTAAATATTTAACACCACCGTAGTTTAATGTAAAATGTTCAACCTTAGTTCGGGTAATAAGGCTTGTAAAATCTGCTGTAAAATCCCCTTTTAACAAATAGTAAAGATTTTTAATATTAATATACATATTAGTAGATGCATCATCATAAATAAGATCAAGGTTTTTAATTTCAAATTTTGACAAAGAAATCCTGAACGAGGAAGTATCCACGGTTTCCGTATCATCCGATATTTCAACATCATCAGGTTGAGATTTGGCAATATCATAATTAGCTTTTCCGTTTTTAAGAATTTTTATTAAAAGCTTTGGTTTTTCAATATTGATACTTTTTCTTTCATATTTCTCGCCTTTAAAAACACTCATCAAATCAATAGTTGCAGAAAACGATTTTATGTTTGCCAGCGTATCATCTTCAAATTCATCAATTCCCGCAACAGTTAAATCATTTATTGTCAATGTAAAATCGGGAAAACTTTTAAAAAGCGATAATCCAAAATCCGTAAAATCAATTTTTGCATTAATATTATTATTAGCTTCTTCTTTTACTTTTTCAATTATCCGGTTTTTAAAAATAAGCGGGATAATGATTGCAAGTACAATAATTACAAGTACAATAATTCCTAAGATCTTTAAAAATGTTTTCATTTGATTAGCTTTTAAGTCTTTGTTATAAGATTTAATTTTCAATAATTACAAAGATAATATTTTTTCTTTCTAAAATTTTTTAATTAATTTTACAAAAAAAATCAAAAAACAGTATTCATCCAAATTTTTCAATAATAAAAACACTATGAAAAAATTATTATTTATATTTATAATATTATTTGTGGTATCACAAAATAGCATTTCACAAGCAATTTCCAATAGTGGGTTTGAAAGCTGGTCAAATCAAACTCATTTTGAAGATCCTGATCAATTTTCTTCATCAAATATGTTTTGCATAGCTGCCTTTACTGACCCAAATGTCATAAAAATTAATGATGCAATTACTGGAAATTATGCACTCAAGCTTGTAAGTGTAAATACGAATGAAGATCCAATTAACGGTGCCATTTTTATTGGGTATCCGGGAGATGAAATGATCTTAGGCGGCACTCCTTTTGCCGAAAGACCTGACTCAGTAACAGGGTATGTTAAATATGATGTAAAACCCGGTGATACGGCTTATATAGCAGTTTTATTTAAAAAACTATGGCAGCCTATTGGAATGTGTCTTGTCCCGTTTACAGGAACTCAAACCGAATACCAGGAATTTACCGCTTCTATTCAATGGATGGTACCGATAATTACACCTGATACGCTTGCCGTCGGTATTTTAAGTTCTTCATTATTCGGCATTCCTATGCCCGGTAGTATGCTCATTGTAGATAATCTTCAATTTATTGGAGCTACATCTCCTTTTCCAAACGGTGATTTTGAAGAGTGGAATGAATTCTCATCAGAGGAACCTGATAATTGGTTATCTTCAAATATTTTTAGCCTGTCAGTAGGTGAAACCCCAATAACTAAAACTGATGACAGCTATGAAGGTAATTATGCAATTCGTATTGAAAACTCTTTAACTGTCTGGAACGATTCTGTAGCTTTTATAACTAATGGTAATTATAGTGAAGATGGTCCTGTAGGAGGAATGCCTATTGACCATTTTCCTGATAAAATCTCCGGCTATTACAAGTATTTTCCAAATGGACCTGACACTGCCCTGGCAGGAGTTTTTTTATTTTATAATAATTCAGGAACTACTATAACTTTAGAGGAAAACATTCTTAAGCTGCCATCTGCAAATAATTACACATATTTTGAAGTACAAGTAGAATATTATTCCCTGCCGCTTCCCGATACTGTAAATATTGCCTTTTCTGCCGGAAACAGCTATGAAGATTCAACTTATTACGGATTAGGAAGTGTATTATTCATAGATGGTTTAGAAATAACTTATAAACCGTCCATTGGGATCAATAATAATTTTATCCAAACAACTTACAATGTATTTCCTAATCCTGCTGATAAAAAAATATTTTTTGAATTTTATGATATTCAAAATGAAGAAATTTTGCTCTATATAATTAATTCACAGGGTCAACAGGTATTAAATAAAAAAATTAATCCAATATTAAATCAACATATAGAAATTGATATTTCCGAATTTCCTCATGGAATTTATTTTTATAAGCTTAAATTAAATAACAAGGATTATACCGGTAGGTTTATTGTAAACTAAATCTAATGCGGATAAATATAGCTCCCCAAAGATTCTGGACAGGGATTAATTGTCAAAGATATCTGTAGCTCTATAGAGCGAAAAAAATTAAGTATGTTATGTCTTGAGCAATCTGAACATTTACTATCACCAATGAAGAGCATGAGGGCATTTTATCCCTTAATGGTGTTGACGGGCTTTGTCCAGCTTGTGATACCATCCACAATTCACATGATAATGAAGCACTTCCATCTAAGTGAAGGAGAAGTTGGACTGTTACCTCTTGTTTACTTCACCGGCATCATGTTGAGCGCAATCCTCATTACCCAATTGATACAAAAATTTTCAGTGAAGACCCTTACTTTATTCAGTGGACTGCTGGTCAGTGTATCGCTTGTCGCCGCATCATTAAGCCAATGGTTTGTTCTTTTCGTCTTTTTCAGTTTTTTTACGGGACTTGGAAATGGTACACTTGTGATCCTTCCGGGTGTATATGCAACCAATGTGTTGAGTAAGGAAAGCGCCCGTATCCAGTCTGCTCTTTTTGGTTTTCTTTCAATCGGTTATATAGTGGGACCACTTTTCCCCGGACTTATTGAAAATCTCAAAATTTCCTGGCGTTGGGCTATCGCCGGTCCCGGTTTGTTTATACTTCCCTTTGTTTTACCTGTAATAATTACCAGGCTTAAGCGTATTGAAAAAGCGGAAAAACTTTCATTCAGTATTATTAAGGACATAATCTCTTTTGACCGCAAATTCTTTTTTGGACTAATTGTCGCACTCATTCTCGGTGGAGGAGCAGCTCTGGGCTTTATGACCTGGCTTATCACTTTCCTTGAAAAGGAAAAAGGAATGGTCCAAAGTTCTGCCCACCTTGTTTTGTGCGGAATCGGACTAATGATGGTGTTGGGGCGTTTGGCATGTGGATATTTAGCCAAACGGTTTTCCTCATATAAGATTTTGATCATAATAACTATTGTATCAACCATACTGGTTTTCTTTGCTCCTATACCCAAAGCTGCCATGGTCAATATCGTGTTGTTTTTGCTTGCATCGCTTTTTTTCTCCGGTATCTACCCGCTTTTCCTATCGGCTGCTTCGGTTTATCCCAAGTCGGAATCATCAAGCGCATACACCTTATTTTTTATTGCACTATCTGTTGGATGTCTTTTCATTCCGTATGTATTAGGACATATTTTTGAGTATGTAGGAGCGGTCGCCGGTATGAGTTCGGTAGCAGTTTTTTTTCTTGGCGTTCTTGCTTGTTTGTTGTTCATCAAAAGAGAGTTACCTGTTAGGAAACACGCACACCATAAACCCTTTCCGGGTTAATATTTTTCTCCTGAGCCGATTTTTAGGGTAATTATTTTTATCTTGCATATTATATTTATTATACAGATATTTGCAACTTAATAATATGTTTTATACCCAAAGAATAATCAAATGAAGGAAAATAGCAAAGTAAGCGCATTTATATTAGGTGCATTTTTATTTCTTGGTCTTTCCGCTTTAGGCTACATACTTGGTAATGCTGCAATTAAATTTAAAGAATACGAACGTACAGTTACTGTAAAGGGCTTATCAGAGCGTGAGTATGAAGCAGATATTGTTATATGGCCTATTCAATTCACCGAAGCAAGTAATGATCTTGGAAATCTTTACAGTTCAATAGATGTTAGTACATCAAAGATAAAAGATTTTCTGGAAAAAAACGGAATCAGTTCAACAGAAATATCTTTTTCATCACCGGCAATCACAGACAAATCAGCCCAGCAATATGGAAGCAATACAAAGGCTGAGTTTCGCTACACTGCTCTTCAAACCGTTACTGTTTATTCAAAAAATATCAAAGGTGTTCTGGCTGTGATGAGTAAATTATCTGAGTTAGGAAAAAAGGGTATAGTCTTTACGGGTGGTGACTATCAGTCACAAACAGAGTACATATTCACAAGACTAAACAAAGTCAAACCTGAAATGATTGAGGAAGCAACAAGAAAGGCAAGGGAAGTAGCTCAAAAGTTTGCATCTGATTCTCAAAGCACACTTGGCAAAATTAGAAAAGCATATCAGGGGCAATTTAGCATAAATCCACGAGATAAAAATAACCCGCAAATAAAAAAAGTTCGTGTTGTATCTACGGTTGAATACTACTTATCAGACTAAGGGTATAAGAATCCGCTCCTTTGTTACTCCACTTTTAATTTACCGCTGAACCAAGTGTTAGCCTGCAATTTATAGCCTTTTGTTACAAATAAAAGTTATTCATACGGTTTATTTTTTTTTGCATATTATGTTTTATCTGTGGTTTTTTCTTCGGCTTTGGAATTATATGGAAGAGTAAAATAAAAAAGACTACCCTTTCCTATTTCGCTTTCCAAACCAACTTGTCCACCCAATTTTTCGATAATGCGACGCACAATGGACAGGCCCAACCCATGCCCTTCGGTTTTAACCTGATCAAGGCGTTCAAATTTTTTAAACAATAGTTTTTGATTTTTGGCAGAAATACCCGGACCATTATCACGGACCCAAAAACGCGACATTCCTTTGTGAACATTTTCAGGTTTGCCGGTATCGGCGCCAATTTCTATGTGTGGAGGTATGCCTCCATACTTTATGGCATTGCTTAAATAATTTGTCCAGACTTCTTCAATCCAGGGTTCATATCCAAAAGCCGGAGTCCTAATATCGTGTAGTATAATTTCGGCATTGCTTTTTTCAATCAATGGTGTTAAACGTTTTATTGATTCTGCAATAATATCACCCATGTTTAATTCCTTTATTGGAGTTTCAGTTTTTCGTACATTAGCCAAAAGAAGTAAGCTATCAATAATCTGTTGCATTTTACTGCCACTCTTATTTATTGCGACAATGTATTCTTTTATTTTATCTTGAGGAAGTTCGGCATATTCTTCAATTAAAAGTTCAGAAAAACCAATTATATTCCCCAGGGGATTTTTCAGGTCGTGGGCTACGGTGTGCGAAAAGGCATCCAGTTCTTTGTTGTGTTCCTGAAGCTGTAGGGCATGCAGTTGCAGAGCTTCTTCTGTCTGTTTGCGTCCGGTGATGTCATGGAATATTCCGAAAGCGCCCTTATATATTCCATCTTTACTAATTTTTGGAGTTGCTGTTACTATGATAATTCTTTGTTCTCTATTTTTTCTCAATATAGTTAGTTCATACCGGCTTGATCCTCCTTTTTTTCTTACTGAAGTTTCTTTAAGAACCTGCTGATACATTTCAGGAGTTGTAAATTCTTTCAAGTTCTTTCCAATCATTTCATCTTTAGTAAAACCTAAAATATCTGCTGCTGCCTGATTTACGAATGTAAACATTTCATTTTTATCAA
>JAIOSH010000289.1 GCA_021107685.1 Bacteroidales bacterium
TTTGATTTTCTCAATCTTGGCAGGATTATAATTTTCTTTGAATTTTTGATATGCCTTTTCAACTTGCTCTTTATCAAGATTATGTATATGTGACTTTATTACTGATTTCTGAAATATTGCCATTTATCTAAATTCTATTTTGTTTCAATTTAATAGTTTTTTTTTAGCATGAAGGTAACTTCAAATATGAAAACCCTGTAAATCTTCAATTGGTGTTTTTAAAACTTTTTGAATAGATACATTGTTTTCTTCTGCAACTTCTTTCAGGATATCTTTAAAATGATAAGCTATTGAGCCAACAAAACCTATAGGAATTTTTTTGTAGTTTTTGTATTTTTTTATCTGGTTGGAAAAAAATTCCCTGAAACAATTTAATATAATTTCACGGATATAATTATTAGAAATGTTTTCTAAAAAAAATTCACTAAAGGAAGCTAAAAAAATGTTTGGTTTAGGTAGATTGTAAATTGCATCAAGGATATTTTCACGTGTATAAGAATATTTTTTATTAAAAGCATTCTTGATTTCAACAGGAACTTTATTTAACAAATAAGCCTTTATTAAAGTTTTTCCTAAATGAGCACCACTTCCTTCGTCACCAAAAAAATATCCAAGTGAAGGTACATTTTCTGCAATTTTTTTTCCATCAAAATAACAAGAATTGGAACCTGTTCCTAAAATACAGGCAATTCCATTATTATTACCAAATAATGATATTGCAGCACCTAATAAATCGGAATTTATTTCTATTGTAGCATTTTTAAATAAATTTTGTAATGCTTCTTCAACAATAAAACATTTATAAAGTGTAGAACAGCCTGCACCGTAAAAATATACGGCACTTATTGAATTTTGTTCAACAATAGGAATTAATTCCTTACTTATAATTTTCTCAATCCCATTTGTGTCAATAAAATAAGGATTTAATCCTGATGTTTGATATTTTTTGGTTTTTTTTAATTTATCAATTAATAACCAATCTGTGTTTGTTGAACCGCTATCTGCAATTAAAATCATAATTTTTTATTATTAACACTGACAAAAATAATTATTTTTGTAATAAAATTGCACTTTTTTAATATAAAAGTATTTTCAAAATAATGAAAAATATAAATACAATTATTTGGGATTGGAACGGTACACTGTTGAATGATATTGATATTTGCCTGGATTCAATTAATACATTATTACAGAAACGTAATCATAACCCAATATCAAAAGATATCTATAAAGAAATATTTACTTTTCCCGTAAAGGATTATTATATAAAAGCAGGATTTGATTTTAACAAGGAATCTTTTAATAAAGTAGCTATTGAATTTATTGAACTATATCATGAAAAATTAAAGGATTCCGATATTTTTAAAGAAGTAATTTCAGTATTGGAATATTTTTATAAAAATAATTATCAACAGCTTTTAGTGTCGGCTATGGAACATTCTTCTCTTGTTCACTCGGTCAAACAAAAAGGAATTTATAAATATTTTAATTATGTATCAGGAATAAATGACCATTATGCAGTTAGTAAAATTGATAATGCAAGTAAGCTATTAAAAAAATCAGGAATTAATTCGTATCAGGCTTGTTTGATAGGTGATACAATACATGATTACGAAGTGGCACAGGAAATTGGGTGTAAATGTTTACTGGTTTCAAATGGTCATCAATCAATTAAAAGGTTAAAAACTCTGGATTGTGATGTGATTGAAAAATTAAGCTATGTTACAAAAATTATAAACGAATGAAAAAAACAAACAAAATTGAGGAAATAGTAAATTCTTATACCATACCTCCCGAAAGTGTTATTTATACATCAGGAAATGCAGCTACTCCCCGAATTTTATTAAAGCAATTATTTATTGATAAATCTATAAAAAATGTTGAATTACTCAGTGTCCTTCTTTTAGGCGATATAAAAGATATATTTAGTAAAGAATGTTGTGAAAGAATAACACACAGGATAATATTTAACAGTCCACATTCAAGAGAAGCAATAAATCACGGATTAGCAACATATCAACTTATTCATTTATCGGATATTCCACACCAGTTAAAAGAATATTTAAAGCCTGATATTGCTTTTATATCTGTTAGCGGACCTGATAATGGTGGAAATTATAGCTATGGAACAACTGTTGAAGGAGTACCGGCAGCAGTTGCTTCTGTTAAAATGAATAATGGTTTGGTAATAGCTGAACGAAATGCACAAATGCCTTTTGTGTTGGGAACAACTATTCATGAAAATGAAATTGATTTTCTGATAGATACTGATTATGAACTGCCTGTTAGTCCTGTTCAAAAACCGGGTGTAAGAGCTATTAGAATAGGAGAGCTTATTGCTGAATTATATATAAAAGATGGCAGTACTTTGCAATATGGTATTGGAGAAGTACCTGAAGCAGTAACCGATGCAATTATCAAAAAAGGAGTTACAGATTTAGGTATCCATACTGAATTATTTGCTGATGCTATGCAAAAATTAATTGATATGGGCATTGTTACTAATAAATATCTAATTAATAATTTCTCAATATCTTCCATTTTTTTATCCGCTGAAAAATCCGGTTATAAGTGGCTAAATTACAATAGTTCCGTTCAAAACCGACCCTGTGATTTTACAAATAATATTTTAAATATTGCGCTACAGCCGAAAATGATTGCTATTAATAGCGCTATTGGAGTAGATCTACATGGAAATATCTGGGCAGATTCATTAAATGCCAGGCAAATTTACAGCGGTATTGGCGGCCAGGCTGATTTTTTGAGAGGCTCATATTTATCCGAAGGTGGTGTGCCGATTATTGCAATGAAATCCTATACTAATGACGGTGTTTCAAAAATAGTGGATATGTGTCCCGAAGGTATTACTACAACTGCAATTGCTGCTGATCCGGTTATTCTTGTAACTGAACATGGTGCTTTTAATCCAGGAGGTCTAAATCTTACTGAACACGCAGTTGGTATTGCTCATTTGGCCGAACCGGATATAAGAGATTATTTATTAAAGCAGATTTATGAAAATGAAGCCTTCCATAACCCGCGTGAAGCATTAAAAGATATTACACCCAAAGGATTCATTCCGTATGGGTTACTTTAATTGTGACAAATCAGTGCCTAAAGTTCGGAGTGCCTACACTTCGACTTCGCTCAGTATAAAAAATGCCTAAAGTTTTTATTAGCCATCTTTAATAACTTTAGGCACTTTTTACTTTTTATGCTGAGCGTAGTCGAAGTATAGTTCACTTTAGGCACTGATTAGTTACTATTTTTTTATATTTGTAAAATATTATTAAAAAGAAAGTAAAGTATATGAAAA
>JAIOSH010000168.1 GCA_021107685.1 Bacteroidales bacterium
AGGGTTCTTATTTTATCCTCCGTTTTATTACCTACCCTGCACTGCGTACAGGGCTATTCATGTTCAATCCGCTCTGCGGATTGTGTGAACTTCTTTTTATCTTTTCCAATCGAAAGAAAACAAAACTTAAGGAAGATGCTATAAAAGTAATCAAATTATTATATACCCCAGCACCTCAAAATATTATTTAGCCAAAAAAATGAAGAGTAAATGAGATTATAAATTATTTTATTTAACTTTGCAATATGCCAGAAATTAGTAGATAATACGGAATTATAATAAGAATGTATTTTAGAGACCATAATCCACCTCATTTTCATGCAGAATATCAAGGTGAACATGCTGAATATAGTGTTATAACATTGGAAGTTATTACAGGTAAAATTTCCAAAAGAGCAAATGCACTCGTTCTTGAATGGGCATCATTGCATAGAGACGAATTGATTAAAAATTGGGATAAGGCAAAAATTCCAAGTGAAATTGATAATATTGAACCTTTAAAATAATTATTATGAACAAGGTAGTAGAAATTAAAATATTAGATAACTATATAGTTTGGTTAAAATTTGAAGATGGTTTTAATAGTCAAATTGATTTAAGACCTTTTTTGGGTAAAGGCATTGCCAAAGAACTACTTGAAGAAGACAAATTTAAAACTTTAGACCTTGAAGAAGGTGGTGGTATTGCTTGGTATAATGGATATGACTTTTGTCCAAATTACCTTAGACAGTTGACCGAAGAAAAATAAAAAGCCCATGTGGTATATTTAATTACCAAGACAGCCCAAACTGTGTAACTCGCATCAAGTTCATTGTAACTTGATAAGAAAGTGCTCCGAAGTCGGCAACAAAACATACTACCATCGTTACCTGCAAGCTTTACAGATGCCTTGGGAGCAACTACACCCGTACAGGATTAAAACGTTTAATTAATATTTTTTATACCCTTTCGGTATTTTATTAAAAAAATATATTATATTTGCACCCGTAAAGGTATAATAAAGCTATGGCAAATTTATCATCATTTATAAAATATCATCGTAAAAAACAAGGAATAACACAAAAAGAACTTGCGAGTAAAGCCGGTGTTGGAATTCGATTTATTCGTGAAATGGAACAAGGTAAACAAACTCTACAATTAGATAAAGTAAATCAAGTTTTATCATTGTTTGGATTTGGTATAGCGCCCTGCAAATTACAAATGGATGCATATGATATTTTTTGGAACTATTTTAATAAAGCTGTAAAAATCACACTTACTAACAAAGTAGTGAAGTATGGAATAATCATCAAAGAAATAATTGATACCAAAGAAAATAAAATTACAGCCTGGCAATTTGTTCCTAACAACAACGCCATAAAATATCAACAAAAACCAAATGTTAAATTAACTGAAACTATTTTGCATTCAAACATCCAATATATAGAAGAGCAATAAAATGAAGAAAGGTTTAGTATATAAAAAAGATAAATTAGCAGGTACTATTTGGGAAGATGAAACCGGATATAATTTTCAGTACATCAAATCATATTTAAAAACTCCAAAGTACGGTAACGTAAGTAAAACATTGCCTTTGCGAGAAGAGGTGTTTCAAGATAAAAATATGCTCCCGTTTTTTGATGGATTAATACCGGAAGGTTGGTTGTTAGAAATAGCTGTTGACAACTGGAAATTAAATCCAAGAGATAGAATGAGCCTATTATTAACACTTTGTAAAGACTGCATAGGTGATGTAAGCATAATAAAAGAAAAATGAGATGAACTGTTTACTCTGTTATAAACCTATTGACGAATCCGAAAAAAATTATCACAAAAAATGTGTGTCAAAAATTTTTGGTTTAAAGCAAATGCCCTTGATTGATATTGACGAAAAAAAACTAAGCTCTTATGCAAAAAAATTAATTGAAGCAAATACTACAATTACAGGTGTGCAACCTAAACTAAGTTTATGGTTAGAAAAAAGCAAAAAAAATATTCGTTTTACTATTGTTGATAATAAAAGTAATTATATCATCAAACCACAAAGTGAAATTTATGAAACTTTGCCCGAAAACGAAGATCTCTGTATGCACCTTGCTGATGAATTCGGAATTAAAACTGCTACACACTGTTTGGTGAAATTACCAAGTGGTAATTTAGCTTACATCACACAACGATTTGAACGAATAGGTGAGCGTAAATTAGCTTGTGAAGATTTGTGTCAACTTACTGAAACACTTACAGAGCATAAGTACCGTGGCAGTTACGAAAAAACAGGAAAAGTAATCAAGCAATTTTCATCTCAATCGGGTTTTGATGCATTGCATTATTTTGAATTAGTAATATTTAGTTTCATCACAGGAAATGCAGATATGCATCTAAAAAACTTTTCAATGTTAGAAAATGAGGATGGTAATTTTTTTTTAAGCCCTGCATATGATTTGGTAAGTACATTATTGGTAATAAAAAATGAATCGGAACAAATGAGTTTAACTCTGAATGGTAAAAGAAATAAAATAAAAAAAGATGATTTTGATATGTTAGCAAAAAGCTTATCACTTACAGAAAAACAAAAACAAAATAGCTATCAATCATTTTTTAAAAAAATAGACAAT
>JAIOSH010000008.1 GCA_021107685.1 Bacteroidales bacterium
GTCTAATAACTATTAAAAAGCAATTATTTTGATAAAACAACAAAACGTATAATGCTAAAAAATAGCTATTTAGAAAATTTTAGACTGAGAATAAATAATAATATTCAGGGTTTTTAAACAGACTGCCGTTCTCAACAATTTAAAAAAATGAAATGATAGTATTTGTAAGACATAGTAGTACTGAAGAAAATATTAGTGGAAGGCTAATATCTGAATCAGACACCCCACTAAACCATCAAGGAAAGAAACAGTCGCAGGAAATTGCAAAATACTTGTCTCATTATTTGAATATCGAATATAAAATAATTACTAGTCCTATACTGAGAGCACGACAAACCACAAAGATTATTTGTAAAATATTACACTGTGATTATGAAATATCTAAAAATTTATCAGAACGAAAATTTGGAATATATGATGGGTTAAAATTTCCAAAACTAATTGAACTTCGCAAGGAGAAAAGACACATTTTTGACGACCCATCTCAAGATTGGAACAATGTAGAAAATGTTGAATCAGACAAGGAAATATATGAAAGGATTAAACATTTAATAAAATCAGTAGAATTTAATAATCAGTGTTTAGTTTTTATAACTCACGCAGGTGTAATCAAGTCCTTTTTACATGAGGAATTTGAAATACGAACCGTAAATAGATTTAAAATAAATAATGGATCAATTGTCATACTAACCAAATCGTATAATGGCAATCTAAGATTGGAACAAATTAGAAACTTTTAATAAATATGCTACTTCAAAAAATAATAGAGTATCCTTCACTTTCATTAAACTATCTAGAAAGATATGTTAATGAAGGATCTCCTAGTGGGTTTTCTCAGAAGTATACCTCTTCTGAAAAAACAAACCCTTTTACTGGAGATGATAATGTGAGTTTATTTGTGATTGATAATCGACATTATTCCATTGAAACACTTACAATTGATAATACATGCGAATTACCCCAGAATGAGCATTTCTTTTTACATCCAGACATGATTAAACATCCAGAATTATCTGATGTGAAAATTGAAAAGTATTTGGACTATTGTTTTGCTCCCACGGCTAGTGCAAGAACGCTAATTTCTAAGAGAAAGAACGCAGATAATTACTATGTGAAACTGTATTATGACGGTTTAATTGGAAGAATAAACAGAAAATTAGATAGAAAAAAGACGATTGCAGGAATAGAAATTTCACACAAAATAAAGCAAGCAATATATAATGAGATACTACCAGAAGAGTTAGGCCTTTTGCATGAGTATAAATGTAATATTTTTAAAACAAAAAGCCAAACTGAGTGGGGTTGTGTTTTTAGAAACACCCTGCCTATTTTTCGGAATAATATTAAAATCGCTTATACCATTCCTTTATTTTCTTTATGGTCAAAAGACACTAATAATGTTAATAGTGAAATTTTACTAAGTCAACTTGAAGATGAATGGAAACATGAATCACAATCTATAATTGTTGAAAAAATTCTTGAGCCTATAATTAACATATATTTTTCTCTTATTTTTGAACTTGGTTTGCAATTTGAAATGAATGCTCAAAATGTTTTGATTGGTTTTTCAAAAAAGCACACTCCTGCTTTAATAATAATCAGGGATATGATGGGCGTTGAGAAAGACATTCCAATTATGAAAAGAAAGGGATTGAATATTGATTTTAATTCTCTGCCTTACAAAGAATTAAATCCTGATTTTAGAAATATTGACGATTTGTGGTTTTACCAAGTAAGACATAGTTTTGCTTTTGACTTTAAGTTATGTAAGTATGTTATTGAACCTATAATTATGAGTTCTAACATTAAAGAAAAGTATACTATAATAAACCACTTAATCTCATTAGTAAAGAAATGGGAGAAATTATTGCCAAATGAGTACTTTCCTGATTGTTGGTACTATCATGACCGTATATTACTTGACAAAAGTGTCAAAATTTCATTGAAACAATTATATAAATCAGATAATAAACCTTTTTTGAGATGATAAAAATAAAAAAAATAGCAGAACGAGGAAGCACGGTTGGTGTATTTTCTCCATCAGAACCAATTTCTGAATATCGAAGAGCAAAATTTGAGGCCGGAATATCTATTTTAAAGCAAAATGGTTTTAATTGTATATTATCGGACAATTGTTTTAAATCCGACTTTTATCATGCTGGTTCAGTAGAGGAAAGGATATCTGACATTAATAAATTGTTAGATGACCCCAATGTTGATTTTTTAATTTCTTCATGGGGTGGTAAAAGCTGTAATCAATTAGTAAAGCATTTAGACTTCGATAAAATAAGTTTTCATAGAAAAGCAATCACAGGCTTTAGCGACCCATGTGTTATTTCTAATTACATAACTCAAAAAACTGGTTTATACACATTCTACGGCCCAAATGTACTGGGGAAATTGAATGAAACTGATCATCATTCTTTCAAAATACTTAAAGTTGAGAATTACGATGTAAATATATTTGGAAACGTTAATAGTATCCCATGTAGATGTATAAACAGAGGTGTTTCAGAAGGAAGATTAATAGGTGGTAATTTAAGTACATTTTTGCTAGGTTTTGTTTGTTCTGATGTAGATATTAATTATTTTAAAGATAAGATATTGTTCTGGGAAGATGCAGGCAACCCACCTCAGATTATTGATCAATACCTTAGAGCACTTGAGAACAAAGGGATATTCAACTTAATCTCAGGTATGATTATCGGTGATTTCGTCTATGAGGATTCTCAGTCGTGGAAAAATAAAGATCATTTTAAACTAATTAATGAGATATTTAAAAATTATAACTTTCCTATAGCTTATATTCCTTCTTTTGGACATCAGAAACTTGAGAATCCGATAATCCCAATAGGAGCAAGTGGTGTTTTTAATGCTGAGGAATTTACTTTTTTTATGAATGAAAATATAATTGAATAATGGACAAAAAAAACATTTACATTCCAAATTTCTTTTATGATTTAATCGTTTTTGTATCTCCTAGTGTTCTTTTCTTAGCTGGATTGTCACTAGGTATTTCAGGAATTACAAAAAAAGTGTTTTTAGAGTATGCATCTAACCTCGGAGCCGTAGATATTATTGCATATACTGCTTTGATTCTACTATTGTCCTATGAGTATGGGAGAATGTCTGAAGCTTTATCTTCACTGTTTGTAGCTTTTCCAATTGGATTCTTCAAGAAAAAGAATATTTTTTTTAAGAGCGAAGATTTATTTTTAGATATGACATCTCAAGTAGATTTATTAAACCTACCCTATAGTCAGAGTGCTAGTAAAAAGAAGACACGGTGGCAAATATACTTTTACGCCTTGAGGTTCTGTCCTGAAATTGGTTCAGATTTACTAAAAAGATATGCTTGGGAAAAACTATCTAGAAGTAGTGCTTTTACATATTTGATTTTATTTTTCACGTCTTTTATTATTTTAATTATTCAACTTTTTACAGAAAAATCAATTGTATTTGGAACATTTGGATTTGGCTCAATTATATATACTTTAATCTCCTTAATTTTGATGTTATTAACATATTATGAATTTTATAAGAGAAATTGTTGGAATAATGATTTGTTAGTTAAGATACTGCCTGTCATTTTAATGAATCTAGAGAAACAAGAAAAGGATAAAACTGTTGAGAATCGAGTAGACTGCCCCACCAGTAAGAACTGATGGGGAGAGCCTCTCACACCACCAAGCGTACGGTTCTCGTACGTGGCGGTTCATTAGACAAAAGAAATTTCGAGCTATATAACCCCTACGAGGATTCGAAACCCTCGTAGGGTTGCTATTTTATTTATTCAATAAGATTATTTTTTAAACCGGAGTCATAATCTTTTATAAGTTCAAATACTGAAC
>JAIOSH010000493.1 GCA_021107685.1 Bacteroidales bacterium
GCTGAACCGGAACTTGTGCAAAGAGTTGCCTTATGACCTGCATATTGTGTTATTTTTTTTTCAAATAACTTTGTTTTATGTCCTGTTGTTATCCAACCTGAATATAAAGTATCAACAACTTCATCAATGATTTTACTGTCCATTCTCGGTGGACTAAATGGTATCATATTTAATTATAATGTGTTAGTTAAACAGAAATCCTATTTGATATGATTTAAAGAATTTATTTTGCACAAAAATACAAATAAATATTTCACTCCCTTGAAGATTTAGAAATTTGTAAATTAATCAGCTATTTAAATCCTGTGAATAGTTACAAATAATAATATTTTGTTACTAATTGTTACTAAGTTTGTCGAAATATTCGGTTATTATTTTGTTCCTGCTGTTTTGAACATATAATTTTTCACCATTGACCAATTTAACATAAGGTGTTTCACCCATATAATATTTTGATATAAAATTTACATTAATGAGATGATGGTCATGTATCCTTAAAAAAGAATAGTTTACGAGTTTTTTATCTAATAAATTTATATCATATTTTGCTTTAATGGTAACATTATTTTTTAACATATAACTTGTATATATACCCATCGCTTCTATCCTGATAATATTACTTATCTTCAGTATATGTAATTGACTTTCTGTTACAACCGTAATTTTATTAAGTGTATCATCTGTATCAATGATGTCCTCAAGTATAATACGTGCGTGCGATCTTAATTTGTTGAGGGTTGAATTGAGTTTAACGGATTCCATATTATCTTTGAGAAATTCATCCAATTTCTGTTTACAATCTGTGTCGTCAATTATTATAATCCTTTTCATTAAAAAAAATATTATTGTCTTAAAATTTGGATAAATCTAATATGAATAAGAGGAAAAATTGGCAGTGAATTATTATTCGCCGGGGATGAATTATTATTTATCTGGGATGAATTATTATTTATTATTTTTACATATTCTCAAATAACATCAAAAGGTTTTCTTTTTTCCTTGAGGAAACAGGTACTATGGATTCATCATCCATAACAAGATGTCCACCTTCTGCTTTGTCGTATCGTACAATATGGTCAAGGTTGACCAAATGCGATTGGTGAGTACGGAAAAAGCCTACAGATTCCAACAACTCGGTGTATTCTTTAAGTGTTTTTGAAACCATGAGCTTTTCGTCATTTATAAGGTGGAAAATAGTATAATTAACATCAGATTCGCAACGAATGATGTCTTTTACATTTATAAGATGAATGCTCTCAGCAGTTTTAAGAACTATTTTTTTAATTTTATTTAGATTAGAAAGTAAGGCGCTGAGTTGTATCCCTGTTTCTTCTTTATAAATTGATTCACCTGCTTTTTCAACTGCCTGTATAAGGTCGCCGGCTGTAACAGGTTTTAAAATATAATCAAGAGCGTTGAATTTAAATGCTTTTATAGCATGTTCCTCGTATGCAGTAATAAATATGACCTTGAAATTAATCTTTTCAAATTTTTTTAACAGGTCAAATCCTGTACCGTCCGGCAGGTTTATATCAAGCAGAACTAAATCAGGATTTTTTAAAATGATAATATCATAACCTGAACTTACGTCCTCTGCCTGACCCACAATATTTATTCCCGCTTTGCTTAATTTAAGAATATTGATAATGGTTTCGCGGGCTTTTGGTTCATCATCTATAATAACAATTGATATCATTAAATAATTTTTTTTACAAATGTAAATAATTCTTTTTACTTACAAGTGTTCTGAAATTATATCAAAGTTACCCTATAATAACTAATAAAATAACGCCCTAAAAGGCAAGTCGGAAGTCCGAAGTTAGATGTATGAAGTAAAATTTCTTCCGGCTTCGGTCTTCTGACTTTTAAAAAAATCCTTCTTATGTTATAATTTTGCCCGGCATAGTAAAAATCACCTCTGTGCCGCAAGGTATCCCTGTATTATCATTAATATCAATAATCTCAATATTAAACTTTTGTTTTAACCTTTTACTTAAAATTGTTAGTCTTTCATTTGTAATAGCTATTGCCAGTGATTTATGTTTTTTTTGTTTTTTTAATTCCGATGCTTTAATTCTGCCAAGTCCATTATCTTCAACTTTAAATAAAATTAAATCATCTTTCTTATTAAATTTAATATGAATTAAACCATCTTCTTTTTTATGCCTCATTCCATGTTCAACAGCATTTTCAATAAACGGTTGTGCAAGCATTGGAGGGACACTGATATTTCCTGTATCAATATTTTTATCTATTTCAATTTTGTAAACGAATTTGTTTTCAAATCTCAATGACTGTAATTCAAGATAAAGTTCAAGTGTGTTAATTTCTTTTTCAAAAGGTATAAACTCAACTCTTGAATTTTCTAAAATCAATCTTATAAGATTAGCGAATTTTGCAAGGTAATCCCCTGCATGGATAATATCTTTTTTGTAGATATAACTTTGAATGGCAATCAGTGAATTAAAAATAAAATGCGGGTTCATTTGCGACCGGAGTAATTGTTGTTCCAGTTCTATTGTTTTATGCTTAACCTTTAACCTATTATGGCGAAAAAATAAATAAATTATCAGAATTGCAAGAATAAAAAATATAACAAAGGCAAACATAAGCCTGTTTCTCTGGTTGAGTTTTAACATCTGGACTTCATTTTTTTCAGTAAGCAAGGCAAGTTGTTGTTCTTTTTTTTCCGATTCATATTTTACTTCCATTTCTGTTATTGCTTTATATTTTTCGACATTGTAGAGGCTATCCTTTAAATTTGAGTATAACTTGTAATATTCCAGGGCTTTACCTGTGTTATTCAATCTTTCCCAAATTTCTACAAGACTAAAGTAAGCATTTTTTATTGTTAGCATATTACCAATTTCAACAGCAAGTTGGAGACCACGATTTGAATAATCTAAGGCACGATTATATTCGTTTTTATTAATAAAGAGATTACCAAGATTTATCATAGTTTCGGCAATACTTGATTTATCTTCTTCCTCTTCTGAAATTTCCAATGCTTTATTATAGAACTCTATTGCTTTTTGAAAGTCATTCTGTATTTTATAAGTATAACCTATGTATTTATAACAATTGTCCATTTCATGCTTATAACCAAACTCTTTATAAATATCAAGCGATTTATTAAAATATGTCCGTGCATTAGAAAAATCTTCCCTGTTAGAATAAATTTTTCCAATATTTATATAAGAATCCGAAATCCTGAGTTTATCTCCTGTTTCGATAGAAATGTTTAAAGCTCTCTTATAGTATTCAAGAGCCTTTTCATAATCATGCTGTTCTTCGTAAATATTCCCGATATTAATATAACAAATAGCAACTCTCCGTTTTTGCTGTAATTGTTCAAAAGTTTTTAATGCTGACAGGTAATATTCAAGTGCTTTTTCATAATTTCCTTTTTTACGGTAAATATTTCCAATATTGGTATTACAGGCAGCTATCCATGGTTTATCATTCAACTCAGTTGCCATAAGCAGGGCTTTTTCATAATAATCCAGTGCTAATTTATATTTACCCTGATTTTTATAAACTATACCTATCTCATTATAACATTGGGAAATCAATGATTTGTCATTTGTTTTTTCAGCAATATCAAGGGCTTTAAAATAATATTCCAATGCTTTTGAATAATCGCTTCTGAAGAAATATTCAATACCAATTTCTATTAATGCTTTAATGCTTAACTTTTTAAAAGTTATGGCTGTTTTTTTGTTTTTTTTATTCAATGCTTTATAGGGCTGCGATTCGTAATTTTGGGCAATAGATAAAGCATATTGGTAATAAAATAATAGTGAATCGGAAGGACCGTCAACAAACAAATCTCCTAATTCAAACAGTATCTTTATCTTAGTTGTATCATGAATAGGTTTGTTCAGTTCGCTTCTAAGGCTATCTACTTTAGGTAAAGATTGGCCGGAAGAACTTTTATAAGTTAAAAAAGAAAAAAATAATAATAAAAGAAGTGTTAACCTGTATTTTAAAATGAATTGCATTACGGGATACTTTATACAAAAGTAAATTTTTTGTTTTGAAAATATTGGCGTAAA
>JAIOSH010000568.1 GCA_021107685.1 Bacteroidales bacterium
GCTCGCTGGGACATAATGGTTAAAGGCAAAATGATAAGGATACAGAAGGGTACAGGATTGGGCGATGAAGTGTAGGGATAGGGGATTGAGGTCATAATATGCTCAGTTGATATGGGAAGTAATCTACTTCTCTCGTTCATCTCACATTTTTATGATAAGGAAAATATTTTAAAATATTTGGAAAGCTTATTTTATGCTCATAGGTGTTCCAAGGAGTCATGATGATTTCTTTTTTCTCTCGAATTTTTTAATCTTAGTCGATTTATGTTGTTTTTTTAAATGCACCCGGATTCTTTTGACTATGGATTTACTTAATCTCATGTGATAAGCAATGTTTTCGAAACTGTATTTTTTTGTTTTTGCTCGAATTATGGATATGACTTTCTTCTCTTTTAATTTTATAACTTCATTTAGTTTTCCAAAATGCAGAAAATGAGTATATAAAGCCAAAGGTTTTGGGACTTTACAAATTAAAGGTTTGTCATAAATTATTATTATAATAAAAACGACAACTATCATAGCAGTTGCAAAACCACCCAGATAATAAAACATGATTTCATTAAATAAAAAACCATATATTAAGATTACAAATGTGATTGCAAAAAAAGGTGCATATTCTATTATTCTATATTTCACTGACCTTGCTGGAAAAATTTTTTTATTGAAGCGTTTAATATCTTCACTGTAAAAAAACATGGTGAGGATGAAAAAAATCAATCCAGACGCGGTGATATTATTTAGTATTATTTGTAAGTACTCTGCACGATTTAAATTTACATATTCAAAATAACTAGTCAATCCTCCATAATAGCTGATTAAGAAAGTAACAGAATAAGGTATTACACTAAAGGAAAACCATTGGAAAGTAGCTGCAAAAGGAATTATAATGTTATCTTTATTTAAATTCTCAGGATTTTTTTCGTTTTCATTTCTATTTTTAAGTGACGCAAATAATAAATAAATCTCAAAAAACAGCAATAAAATAAGTATAAAAAATTTCAGAAAAAGCACAATAAAATAATAATTGTATGAGATATAGCCACATGCTTCACGAGAAAAATAATTTATAAATTCTTCGAGATACAACAATGATGTAGGAGAAATTAAAAAACTATTGATAAGAATCGTATTAAATATGAATATTGCAAATCCGCCGGCTGGTAAACGTGGTATAAAGACTTCATTTGGTATAATTTGTTTTTTCCATACATGCAAAAAACATTGGAAACGAGTTATTAAAACATATATAAAATACAATTGAAAAAAAACAGCTGAGATAAATGACAGTCCATAAATGCTATACATTAATCCAACAGTAAATGTTTTAATATCTTCAGATATTAGCAATTGAAAATTAGAAAAAACATTAATAAAGTTAATACTGTATGACGCAATTGTAAAAAAACTCAATATAAAGCATAAAAAGCCACCCAATTGCTTTATAACAGCCTCTCGATTACCACGTAAAGTAGATGTAGCAATAAGTTCCTCAATTGTTGTTCTTTTCATTTCCTCTATGCATTTACATATTTTTTTTTCGAATTTATTATGTGAATGAGATAAAAATAAATAATGAATATCTTTAAAAATCCATAAAAAAATAATTACCAAGAATAATGTTGAAGATTGAACAAAAATCCAAACTAGTATTCCAAGAAAAAAGCAAACAATTGTAAAGACCAAACCAGCTGCATAAATAGGAGCTGTTTTTATTATTTTACTCTTGATCCAAGGGTTATTTGATGTATTTTCATATTCGCTTTTTATGTCAATTATTTCTTTTTTTACATCTTCAGTTTTAGGAATTATATAATCGAATAATGTTGGAATACTTCCTTTCCATTTTGCCATGTCTGAACTATCTAGCATCAACTTTCCAAATACTATACCTGATAATAGTAAAAAAGCAAAAATCCAAAGACTATAATCGAACATATATGTAATTAAATAAAAAATTATACAAGTATAAATAGCGATAATAATTTGAATCCACTTTAAATGAATAATATCTCCAAAGAGTGTCTTAATTAACACAGGACTTATTTGATAGACAAGAATGGAATAAATTAAAACTGTAATATTTAAAGCAATTTTTTCTGATGTGATATCAAAAATAACCGCAAATGCTAATGGTAGTGGAGAAATATATAAATCTCCAAAAGCATTTAAAATTTTTAAATATATACTATATAAAATTTCAAGTTTTGCCAAAACATATACACAAATAAATAGTAACTTTATGAATAAAACCTTTGTATTAAAACTAAAATTTTCCATTTATTCACATATAAAACTACTAATATTTCATTCTTTATGATTATTACTCAAGTTTTGGTATTTATATGCCCCAATAGCCCTATTCTATCTAGTATTTTTATCTGTATGTTTGACAGATTCACTACCTTATGAATTTTATAATTGGTAGATTTATCAATTAACAGACCTTTTTTTATGGTATATAAAGTATAATTTTCTCCTCAAATCTCGATATATTGAAATGCATTTATAGACTCCAGCATGTCGAGAGAGAAAGGCAAATCCTCAAATATGAGGGAATGCCATGCGTGTTTAACCACACATGCAAGACTTACTATCTCAGCAAGATATAAAAACGGTTTGTCCACTTTCAGTTCTAATGATATTCGAGGACAATCATAATTGGGATGCATTTAGCCTTGCTAATAAAGACATTCTTCGTGATGTTGAAATTAAAGAA
>JAIOSH010000596.1 GCA_021107685.1 Bacteroidales bacterium
AAGTATTAGCAAATAATTTTGGTAAAATTGCCGAAGATGTATTTCAGAAAAGTGAATTATTGCAATATATAAACGTTAAAACTGTTTCTGCAAATCGTGGTTCAAAAGCAAGAGGGAGTTTCGGCAATTTATATGCAATTTATGTGCTAATAGAAGATTACCTGAATAACAAATTTGATAAAAAAGGAAAATATGATGAATATGAAGGAGCAATTTTTTCAGACCTATTTTCACGACAAAGAGAACTTCCTTTCGGTGCAAAATTACAAAATCATGCTCTTAATCACAGAATGAATCAAGAGTTTAAAAAAACGTTCCCCACATGTGAATATATTCCAATAATCAGAGTTGTTGAAACAAAACGATACTGGATAAATGAAAACTTACTCAAAGTTAAAATTGGACGCAAAAAACATAATATTTCAAAATCTGTAATAGAAATAATTGACAAGTATATTGATACAAAAAAGAGTGCTTTTGATAGCTTTATAAATACATGCGAGGATTTGAAATTCATTTCAAGCAAAAAATCAAAAGAAATTGAGAGTTTCATATTGGAATTAATAGCCCCAACTGTTGATGCTCGAATTTTTGAAATTGTTAGTTATTCAATATTGAAGTATTATTTCAACAACCAATCTATTTTTTGGGGATTTGAGATTGACAAATTGGAAGAAGAAAATTTGAAATTATTCAAAACGGGTCGAACTAATGCTAATGATGGCGGGATTGATTTTGTAATGAAACCTTTGGGACGTTTTTTCCAAGTAACTGAAACTCTTGATTTAAAAAAATACTTTCTGAACATTGATAAAATTGAAAAATACCCAATAACTTTCGTTGTTAAAACTGAACAATCTGAAAAAGAGATATTAAAACTTATTAAAGAAAAAGCACAAGAGCAATATTCAATCAAAGTTGTTGTCAAAAAGTATATGGAATGTATTGAAGAAATTATAAATATTGATATTTTAAAAAAGCGATTAAAACAAACAATAACACAGGGAAATTTAGAAAATATTTTGAATGAAATTATAATACAAAGCAAGGTTGAATTTAACTACGAAGATTAAGAAAATTAAATTGTAATAAATGACCGAAGAATTTCTGCATTATATATGGAAATACCGCCTGTTTGATAATGATATTACATTATTTTCAGGCGAAAATATTGAAGTTATCAGTGTTGGGGAGCATAATACTGATGCAGGTCCTGATTTTTTTAATGCTAAAATAAAAATAGATAACACTACATGGGCTGGAAATGTTGAAATTCATATTAATGCTTCCGATTGGAATAAACATGGTCATCAATCTGATAAGGCTTATGATAATATAATCCTGCATGTGGTATATAATAATGATGAGATAATAAAGCGAAAAAATAATGAAATAATTCCAGCTATTGAACTTAAAGGTAAATTCAACGATAAGCTGTTTTTTCGTTATAAAGATTTTATGAATAATAAAAACTGGATACCATGCCGGAATTTAATACAAAGTGTTGATATGTTTTTAATAAATAATTGGCTGGAACGATTACTTATTGAACGATTGGAGAGGAAAGCCGAAATCATTAAAGAATCATTAGAATTAAATAATCATAATTGGGAACAAACATTTTATCAATATCTTGCCTGTAATTTTGGATTTAAACTGAATGCAGAACCATTTGAATTATTAGCAAAGTCGCTTCCGATAAAATGTTTGGCAAAACATAAAAATAATCTTTTTCAGCTTGAAGCATTGCTTTTCGGTCAGGCAGGTTTATTGAATAAAAAGTTTAATGACGAATATCCTCGGAAATTACAGTCAGAGTATAATTTTTTGAAAAAAAAGTTTTCATTAAAATCAATTGATTCTTATTTATGGAAATTTCTCCGTTTACGACCTTCAAATTTCCCTACAGTACGCATAGCCCAATTTGCCGGGTTGATTTTTAAATCATCAGGTTTATTTTCAAAAATAATTGAAAGTAATAATGCTGAAAAGATAATCCGCTTGTTTAATATAAGCTGTTCAGAATACTGGGATACTCATTATATATTTGATAAACCATCAGTTAAACGAAGGAAAAAATTCGGTGATAGTGCTGTAAATCTTTTGATGATTAATACAATATGTCCGTTTTTATTCGTATATGGAAGAGAAAAAGATAATGAAATATTTATTGATAGGGCTTTAAAATTTATGGAACAAATTTCCGGTGAGAAAAATTCAATTATAACCAAATGGGAGATGCTTGGCTTAAATGTTAAATCAGCTTTTAATACTCAGGCATTATTGGAACTTAAAAATAATTATTGTAATAATAAGAAATGTTTAAATTGCAGGATCGGGAATTTTTTATTAAGACAGGCTTAAAATTTTGTTATTTTAGCTTTTTTTTTCTGTAACGTGAAATAATCTTTTTGTTTGTTTTAACGGAAAATAGAATTTAAATAAATGACTATATTTCAGAAATCAGTAATAAAAACACATTTAGTTAATCTTGATCAAGAACAAGTTGAAAAGGCATATCAAAAATTCAAAGAAAATTATAGTCCTGCCAAGATTGAAAAAATAAAGAAACTGAAAGAAGAAGAGTATCAGGACGGTTTTTTAAGAGACCTATTCGTTGATGTTTTCGGTTACACATTAAAACCTGATGATAACTATAATCTGGCAAGAGAATTTAAAAATCAAGCTGACGGGAGGAAAGCAGATGGTGCAATACTGAAAAATGAAAAAGCAATAGCGGTAATTGAACTGAAATCTATCAAGACAAAAGACTTAAAAAGTATTACAGAACAAGCTTTTAATTATAAAAATAATCAACCTGATTGTAAATATGTAATCACATCTAACTTTCAAAAATTACGGTTTTATATTGACTATGCCAACGAATTTGAAGAATTTGACTTATTCCATCTTCAAAAGGAAAATTTTGAACTTCTTTACTTAATACTAAACACGAATAGTGTTTTTTCGGATTTACCCCTAAAACTAAAAGAAGAAACAAAATTTTACGAACAAGATATTTCCGATAAGCTTTATAAAGATTATTCAAATTTTAAAAGGAAACTTTTTGAGAATTTAATTAAAAATAATCTAACCAAGGGGACATGTCCCCTTGCATTAGATAAACTAACTTTATTCCAAAAATCACAAAAACTTTTAGACCGTTTCCTTTTCATTCTTTTTGCTGAAGACAGCGGACTTTTACCACCAAATTCAATTTCAAGAATTGTAAAACGCTACGAAATTCTAAAAGATGAAGATGCCTACAAACCTCTTTACGACATCTTTAAACAATATTTCGGATACATGAATATTGGAAAAAAAGGAAAAACAGATGCCAATAATATTCCTGCGTATAATGGTGGACTTTTTTATGCTGATGAATTGTTGGACAGTTTAAAAATAGATGATGAAATACTTATTAAGGATTTATTAAACTTATCGGAATACGATTTTAATACCGAAGTTGATGTAAATATCCTCGGTCATATTTTTGAACATTCGCTTTCTGAAATTGAAGAAATTACTGCCGAACTATCGGCTGGTACAAGGGGACATGTCCCCTTGGCTCATGCCCCCTTGACAAGCAAACGAAAAAAAGACGGAATTTTTTACACGCCCAAATACATTACGCAATACATTGTAGAAAATACTATCGGAATACTTTGCGAACAAAAACGTAAAGAATTAGAAATTGAAGAAATCGAATTTGACGAAACTTATCGAACAAAAGACGGAAACCTATCTGTCAAAGGAAAAAAACTATATCAGAAACTAAAAGATTACAAAGATTGGTTGCTTTCGTTAAAAATTGTTGACCCTGCCTGTGGCAGTGGTGCTTTTTTAAATCAAGCCTTAAATTTTCTAATCCAGGAACATAAAACTATAGATGATATTATTGCCGAACTTACAAATATTGCAATAAGACTATTTGATACTGATATAGCCATTTTGGAAAATAATCTTTATGGTGTGGATATTAACGAAGAAAGTATTGAAATAGCAAAACTGTCTCTTTGGTTACGCACTGCGCAAAAAGGACGAAAACTGTCGGTTTTAAGCAATAATATAAAATGTGGGAACTCGCTGATTGACGACCACGAAGTTGCAGGAGATAAAGCTTTTGATTGGCATAAAGAATTTCCGCAAGTTTTTAAAACCAAACAAACTGAAATAATTAAAAAAGAAATTGAGGAAAAACCGGATTATCTGAATTTAATTGAAAAAAATGCGAAATTAGCCCAAGAAAAAGCAGAACAATCAGCCAAATTTTCGCAAGGAGCAATTGATTATTCAAAAAAAGTATATGAATATGCTCAAAAACAAAAATCTTTGGTTGGAGATTCGGAAATTTCGTATGGAATAAATAAAGGCGGTTTTGATGTTGTAATTGGTAATCCACCGTATGGTGTTTCGTTTAATAAAGATCAAAAGAAATATTTATCACAATTTGATCCGCTTGTGCCTGATTATGAAATCTATATTTATTTTATTTCTTTGGCAACAGATAAATTATTGAAAAAAGACGGCAGGTTATCCTATATTTTTCCAAACACTTTTTTATCAATATTGTATGGTGAAAATTATCGCCAAAAGATTATTGATAATTTTAAATTGCAAGAAATAGTTGATTTATCAAATGATAATACATTCGTTGATGCTTCGGTAAGAACTTGTATTTTGACCTTGCAAAATGAACAAACTACAAACTTCGATGTGGTTTTCAAAAAGATTGAGAGTGATAACGACAAACAAATCGTTGAATTAAACAAACAAAACAATCATTTTTTAAAACAAAATATCGAAAATTGGCTTAATGTTTCTTCATATTCAAAAATCGAAAATCAGATTGTTGAAAAAATTAAACAACATAAA
>JAIOSH010000610.1 GCA_021107685.1 Bacteroidales bacterium
GCAAAAGATATTCATACTGGGCTAATTCTACTTGTGTTTTGGCATGTGCAGTTCTCGCCCTATTTGCAAAAATGTCTAAAATTAAATTATTTCTATCAATTATTTTACATTCAAGAACTTTTTCAATATTTCTTATTTGCGAAGGGCTTAATTCATCATCAAAGAGAGCTATATCAATATTTTTTGCTTTTACATATTCTTTAATTTCCTCTAATTTCCCTGAACCAACATAAGTTCTGGAATCAGGCATTTCAAGCTTTTGTACAAATCGCTTCTCTGGTATTGCACCAGCAGTGTCTAGTAAAAAACTTAATTCATCAAGATACTCTTTTACTCTTTCTTCGTCTTGTTTTTTTGTAATTAAACTAATTAAAATGGCTGTTTCTTTCTTTATTGATGTATCTATCAAATTTGGTAGTAATTAAAGGTTGAAAAATTAATTTTGTTAAAAAGTAGAATAACTTCTTTTCTTTTTTCTTTGTGTCTTTGTCATAAAATAAAATGAAACTACCATTAACAGAAAATAAATTGGCAGATCAAGGTTAAAGCCGAATTCAAAAATTGAGGTAATTATTTTATAAATACTTGCAAGAAAAACAATTGTAAATCCGAAAAGATTAAATTTTGAATTACTGATAACAAGAATAATTATACCAAAACCAATAAATGTAATTAATAAAATTATCCTGATAAAATCATTCCAGAAATCAAATTGAAAACCAGGATTTTTTCCAATTTCATAAAAAAAAGGAATAATAAAAATTAAAATTGCTATTCTTAGTAATAAATAAACAAATGAAGTTAAAATTTTATTAGAACTCATTATTGAATATTTTTAAAATGGTCTGAAACCAATAATTTCTCTTACTTCTTTAATTGTTTTCGATGCGCTTTCGTGTGCTTTCTCTTTTCCAAGTTTTACAACTTTTTTAAGATAATCATTATCTGCAGATAATTCCAAAATTTTTTCACGCAAAGGAGATGTAAAAGTAATAATATCCTCAGCAAGCTGTTTTTTCATATCGCCATAACGGATATTACACGTATTATAAAGCTCATTAAAATACGACACTGTATCTGGTGATGAAACAGCTTTCATAATTGTAAATAAATTTTCAATTGCTACCGGCTTTTGCTGGTTCATTTCCGTAGGCCCGCTATCAGTAACAGCCCGCATTATTTTTTTTCGAATTATCGCCGGTTCATCAACAAGAAATATTGCATTTGCTTCACCTTCGGATTTTCCCATTTTTCCACTTCCATCCAAACCGGGAATCTTAATTAAATTTTCACCGAAATTATATGCTTCAGGCTCTGGAAAATAATCAACTTTATATAAACGATTAAAACGTTTAGCAAATGTTCTTGTCATTTCAAGATGTTGTTCCTGATCTTTACCGACAGGAACTTTACTTGCCTTATGAATAATTATGTCTGCTGCCATTAATGTAGGATAAGTTAGCAGACCAGCATTTATATTATCGGGTTGTTTCCGTATTTTTTCCTTAAAAGATGTTACTCTTTCCAGTTCACCTAAATAGGCATTCATGTTTAATAACAGATACAATTCGGCTGTTTCGGGCAGATCACTTTGAATGTATATTGTTGCTATTTCGGGGTCTAAACCTGATGCAAGATATTCTACTAATACATGTTTCACATTTTTATGTAAATCATCAGGTGTAGGATGAGTTGTTAATGAATGATAATCAGCAATAAAGAAAAAACATTTATTTTCATATTGCATCTTATTAAAATTTTGTATAGCACCAAAGTAATTACCAAGGTGTAAATTACCGGTTGGTCGTATCCCACTTAATACTATTTCCATAAATGCAAAATTATTAAATTTATTTTATGAATTGAATACTACATTTTTATTTCATCATTATTTTTATTAAAAAAATGATATTCAAGAAAATGATATGAAGGTATTGAACGGAGTTTTATCCATTTTTTAAATTTAAAAAACCATTTGAACTGAATTGAAAAAATGCCTTTTATTAAATATGCATATATAAAAGGATGTAAAGCTAACTTTAAATGATTTTCATTTTGGTCCTGAATAAGATATTTAATATTACTTTCTATTTCATCAATAAATAAGAGGCTGGGCTTGATTTCACCAGAACCATCGCAAACAGGGCATTTTTCCACAATATCAATATTCATTTCGGGTCTTACACGCTGACGTGTAATCTGAACGAGTCCAAACTTACTTGGAGGAAGAATTGAATGTTTTGCACGGTCTTTTGACATTTCTTCTTTAAGTTTCTGAAATAATTTTCTGCGATTTGCCGCTTGATGAAGATCTATAAAGTCAATTACAATAATACCACCCATATCGCGTAATCTAAGTTGTCGTGCAATTTCAATAGCAGCATCAAGATTTACTTCAAGAGCATTATTTTCCTGTGTATTATCCTTGTTTACCTTATGTCCGCTATTAACATCAATTACATGCATAGCCTCAGTATGCTCAATAATCAAATATATTCCACCACGTATTGTAACTGTTTTACCAAAAGAATTTTTTATTTGCCTGTCAATCCCAAAATGTTCAAATATCGGAGTTTTACCTTTATAATATTTTACAATATTGATTTTATCAGGAGCAATTGACCGGATGAAATTTTTTGTATCTTCGTATAATATCTGGTCATTTACATATATATTGTTAAATGATTCATTAAGCAGGTCTCTTAATATAGCAGAAGTTCTGTCAAGTTCACTTACAATTTTCTGAGGTGGTTTAGATAATGATAGTTTTTTTATTGAATTTTCCCATTTGTGCAATAAATTTTTCAGATCATTATCTAAATCTGCCACTAATTTATTCTCAGCAACTGTTCGGATAATAACTCCAAAATTTTTGGGTTTTATACTTTGAATAAGTCTTTTCAGGCGGTTTCTTTCCTCAATGCTTTTTATTTTTTGAGAGATAGAAATACGATTGTAAAAAGGCATTAATACGAGGTATCTTCCTGCAAAAGATATTTCGGAAGAAACCCGGGGACCTTTGGTTGATATCGGTTCTTTTGCAATTTGAACCAAAATACGTTGATTACTCCTAAGGACATTTGAAATTTTTCCTGTCTTCTCAATATCATTTTCAAGGTTAAAATTCTCTAATAAGGGGTGTTTAGTTTTTGACTCAAAAACCTTATTAGAGAATTTATTTAAAGATTTAACCTGTGCTCCAAGGTCAAGATAATGCAAAAAAGCATCTTTCTCATACCCAATATCAATAAAGGCAGCATTAAGTCCGGGCATAATTTTTCTGACTTTACCGAGATAAATATCACCTACTGAAAAATTACTGTTGCTTTTTTCTTTATGTAATTCAACAAGGAATTTATCCTCCAGTAAAGCTATATCTACTTCTGAAGAAGCTGAATTTATTATTAATTCCTTATTCACATTATAATTGATTATTATTTATTCATTGGATTATCCAATGGTACTTTAACCTGTGAAGGATTTTGGGTTATTTTAGGAGGATAAACTATTTTATTACATAATGTCATTTCTGGCATTATGCAATAAAACCTATTAAATAAACTCTATTTCTTTTTATGTCTATTCTTCCTTAAGCGTTTTTTTCGCTTATGTGTTGACATCTTATGTCTTTTTCTTTTTTTCCCGCTTGGCATAATTAATTAAATTAACAAAATGAATTATTTTACTTTTTCTTTAACATCATTTACAAATGTTTTTGCAGGTTTAAAAGAAGGAATATTATGAGCAGGGATTATGATGGTAGTGTTTTTTGAAATATTCCTACCGGTCTTTTCAGCTCTCTTTTTTATAACAAAGCTCCCGAATCCTCTCAGGTAAACATTTTCACCGTTTATCATGGTTTTTTTTACAGCTTCCATAAATGCTTCAATGGTATGCTGTACAGTTACTTTTTCAATTCCAGTTTTGTTAGCAATTTCTGTTACTATTTCTGCTTTTGTCATAGTTTGTTTGTTTTTTAATATTTTGATTATTAATTTTATAATTAGGGGTGCAAATATAAATATTTTTTTAATCCTAATAAGAAAATAAAAAAAATTTGGCTAAAAAAAATTTTTTTATAAAAATTTATTAATTGTTAATTTTTTAAAATTTCAAAGCACAAATTTAATAAATAATATTTATAAAATAAAATTTAATTACATTTTTAATTAGCTCATTATAAATCCGGTTAACTCTTTTTTTGTTTCGCAGTATATTATAGCCATTTTCCCAGTAAAATATTATATGAGTGTAACCAAAATTGTGTACAAAGAAAACAAAATCTAAAAGTAATAAAATAATTATTAACAAAAGGATGTTAAA
>JAIOSH010000190.1 GCA_021107685.1 Bacteroidales bacterium
ATAATTAAAAGTTACGTAACTAATCAGTACTTAAAGTGAACTATACTTCGACTTCATTTCGGCTTTGCTCAATGTGCACGCTCAGTATAAAAAGTTTAGAGTGCCTAAAGTTTTTTAAAATGGAAAAAAATGACTGATTTAAAAAAAAATACAATAGAAGTATGTTTTTCGCCAAAGTTATTTCCTGACAGGCTTACAAAAGAAAATTATATTGTTGTAATAGTAGATATTTTAAGAGCTACAACATCTATTTGTACTGCTTTTAAAAACGGTGTTAAAGCAATAATTCCTGTGGCAACAATTGAAGAAGCTTATGAATACAAAAAAAAAGGATATATTATTGCTTCTGAACGTGATGGAAAAGTTACTGATTTTGCTGATTTTGGTAATTCTGCCTTTAACTTTACAGTTGAAAGAGTTAAAGGAAAAACTATAATTTACAGTACAACCAATGGAACACAAGCAATTGAAATGGCTAAATCTGCTAAAAACGTTGTTATAGGTTCTTTTATAAATCTTAAATCTCTTACCGAATGGTTGGTTAAGCATAATAAAAATGTAGTTATTTTGTGTGCCGGTTGGAAAAATAAATTTAACCTTGAAGATTCAATATTTGCAGGAGTATTAGTTGAAAACTTACTTAAATATCCGATTTTTAAGATTAATTGTGATTCTGCTTCTGCTGCTCTTGATCTATGGAAACTTGCAAAAACCGACCTTTTAGGTTTTATTGAAAAAGCTGCTCATAGACACAGACTGAAAAAACTCGGATTAGACGATGTGCTGGAATATTCATTTACACTTAATACTTCTGATGTTGTTCCTGTACTTGATGATAAAATAATTAAGGATGTTAATAATAATTCTGAAAATTTATAATGAAATTTAAAGAAATAATCGGACAGGAAGAAATAAAACAAAGACTGATACGAACAATAAAAGATAACAGGGTGAGTCATGCCCAGCTTTTTTCAGGACCTGAAGGCTCGGGTAAGCTGGCACTTGCAATTGCTTATGCACAGTATATAAATTGTAGAAATAAATTAAATAACGATTCTTGTGGTGTATGTCCTTCATGTATTAAATATGAAAAATTAATCCATCCTGATCTGCATTTTATTTACCCTGTTGCAACAACTAAAGAAATAACCAAGAAACCACTTAGCAAAAATTTTATTAAAAACTGGCGGAATATTTTGATAAAAAATGAATATTATCTGAATCTTAATGAATGGTATGAAGAAATTGGGATAGAAAAGAAGCAAGCCATAATTAATACAGATGACTGTAGTGAAATTATTAGAACACTTAATTATAAAACCTATGAAGCGGAATATAAAGTAATGATCATCTGGATGGTTGAAAAATTGTTTCATTCAGCAGCACCGAAAATTCTTAAAATACTTGAAGAACCTCCTGAAAAAACGCTTTTTATTTTGATTTCCGAAAATCAGGATCAAATTATTAGCACTATTTTATCAAGAACACAATTGATAAAAATTCCTAAGATAAAAAATGAAGATTTGCTCAACAAAATGGAACTTTCAGGATATGATGCTAAAAATATTATTACTCAAGCTAATGGAAATTATAAAGAAGCTTTACGATTGATAAATCAAACTGATGAAGAAAAATTCAATTATAATAATTTTACAAAATGGATGAGACTTTGTTTCAAGAATAAAATAAGTGATATTATTGATTTTATTAGTGAAATATCATTATTAAGCAGAGAAAGACATAAAAGTTTTTTTTTATATTCTTTAAGAATAATTCGTGAGAGTTTACTGATTAATAATAATTGTAACAGCTTAGTAAAATTAAATAATGAGGAGACAGCTTTTATTAAAAAATTTTATCCTTATGTTAATTCTGCTAATGGCATTCAATTAACCGAGGAACTCAACAAAGCTTTATTTCATACTGAAAGAAATGCAAACTCAAAAATACTTTTTATGGATTTATCACTTAAAATTCATAAATTATTACAATTAAAATAAAATTCATAAATTTGTAAATTATAAATTTTATAAAGATCATGGAAGAGAATAAAACAGGAAAAACCCCGAATCCTTTTTTTTCAAGAGGATGTTGCGAA
This sequence comes from Bacteroidales bacterium, assembly GCA_021107685.1. Classification (GTDB taxonomy): domain Bacteria; phylum Bacteroidota; class Bacteroidia; order Bacteroidales; family SMBSF39; genus SMBSF39. The sequence goes on from JAIOSH010000190.1 coordinate 2,099, forward strand.
TATCCTAATTTATATAATGATAATAGTTGTATTTTTAAACATAGTTGTAGTAAATTAGATAGTTATAATTGGCTTAAAGATATTGTTTTACCAGAAAATCAGAAAAATTTTGATTGTGTTGAAGTGAGATTTAAAAATAGCAGAAAAGATTTCTACAGAATATCACCTGATATGAAATTAAACATAGGTGATATAGTTGCTGTTGAAGTTTCACCCGGTCATGATATAGGGATAATTTCAATGATAGGAGAATCCGTTCGTATCAATATGAAAAAAAAGAATATTGATTATAAATCCGAACAAATAAAAAAGGTTTATCGTAGAGCCAGGCTTTCTGATATTGAAAAATGGATAACTTCAGTTGAATCAGAGGATACAACTATGTTTCAAGCAAGGGAAATAGCATCTGATCTAAATCTGGAAATGAAAATTAATGATGTAGAATATCAGGGTGATTCAACAAAAGTCGTGTTTTACTATACTGCTGATGAACGAGTTGATTTCAGAGAGCTTATTAAAATTTTTGCTGAGAAATTTAAAGTACGTATTGAAATGCGGCAAATTGGCGTACGTCAGGAAGCAAGCCGTTTAGGAGGTATAGGTTCTTGCGGAAGAGAATTATGTTGTACTACATGGCTTACAAACTTTATATCAGTTACAACTAATACTGCCAGAACCCAACAATTATCACTGAATCCACAAAAATTAGCCGGGCAATGTGGTAAATTAAAATGTTGTCTGAACTTTGAACATGATGTTTATCTTGATGCTTTAAAAAACTTCCCTAATAATGAAATTGTTTTAAAAACAAAAAAAGGAGAAGCAATTTATCACAAATCGGATATTTTTAAAAACATTATGTGGTATTCATATATAGAAGATACATTTAATCTTCATGCAATTCCTGTTGATAAAGTAAAAAAAATAATTGAACTTAATGCTAAAGGAGAATTCCCTGCTCAATTAGAAGATTTTGTTGAAGTCAGCGAACAAAAAATTGATTTTAAAAATGGTGCAGGACAAGATGATTTAACCCGTTTTGATAATTAATATCATTAAAAAAGCTTTGTTTAAAAAATATGAAATTATTTTTTTTTATAATAACAATTGTAATATTATTGGTTTCATGTAGCTCGAACGGGGTTTTTGAACAAAATAAGGTAATTAAGAATGGCTACTGGAACCAAAATGATATTTTAAATTTTAATGTTGAAATATCTGATACAAATACATTACATAACTTTTATATTAATATAAGAAATTCAACCGATTATAAATTCAGCAATATTTATTTTTTCATAGAAACATATTTTCCTGATGGAAGTTTTTTTCGCGATACTGTTGAATGTATTTTAGCTGATATTGATGGCAGATGGTTAGGAAAAGGTTTAGGTAAAATTAAGGAAAATCAGATATTACTAAAAAAAAATGTAAAATTTCCACAAAAAGGCTTATATGAATTTAAATTTGAACAAGCTATGCGAGTTGAAAATCTTATTGGAGTTGAAGATTTTGGAATAAAAATAGAAAAACAGTAAAATATTACTGAAATATGTTTAAAAAAATTATTAATTGACAACTTTTTTATTAGTTATTTTGTCTGATAATAAGATTAAAAATTGAAAATAAATATCTAATTATAAATTTAAACTTTTTTATTATGAAAAAATTAATATTATTAACATTTCTTGGAGGTTTTATAATAACATCAGGTTTAACAAAAAATCTTTCACTATCCGACAGCACTGGAGCTATACCTGATAATACAGTAATAACTATAATGGGAAG
>JAIOSH010000449.1 GCA_021107685.1 Bacteroidales bacterium
CGTACAGGGCTATTCATGTTCAATCCGCTCTGCGGATTGTGTGAACTTCTTTTTATCTTTTCCAATCGAAAGAAAACAAAACTTAAAAAAGATGCTATAAAAGTAATCAAATTATTATATACCCCAGCACCTCAAAATATTATTTAGCCATTAAATGCTATAATGATTGAATGATTGAAGGGATGGGAGTAAGGGGAAATATAGAGGATTACCGGTTGGTTTGTTGTTTGAGGTATTTGTTTTCTTGCTCTAAAAGGGTGTTTTTGAGTTACTATTACACTGGGTAAACACAGATTTTTTTAACTGCAAAGGACGCAGAAGGACGCAAAAGAATTAAAACGCAGAGGCGCCCCGATATAGTCATTCCTTAATAAATATGCCTGGCATTTCATTGTGTAAATTTCTTTACGGGGTAAACGGAGACGCAAAGATTTATTTCGTATATATTCAGATTAGTAGTGGTTGGATATAATAAGACAATATTTTAATAAATTACCTTGTATTAAACGCAATATCAAATTTTAATAATCTTTGTAGTTTCAATATATCCGTTTACATTTAATACCACAAAGTAAATACCTTTATTTACTAACTCAAGATCATATTTATAATGTCCGGGTTGTTGTGATTTGTTAATATGAATACATTTTACTTTTTTACCACTTAAATCATACAAATTCAATGTAACAATCTCTCTTTCTTTTAATACATAAGATATAAAACATTTTTTTTGTACCGGATTCGGATAGACATTTAAATCCAATTGAGATTTTGTTAGATTTTCAAGTTTTGGAGTATTCGTTAAAGAATCTATGTTTCTAATAACCGATAATCCTCCACCACATGACCCTATATAAATATTATCAAATTCATCAATTTTAACAGATGATATAAAATCATCAATTAAACCAGAATTGTTTGGTGTGTAGATAACCCAGTTACTTCCATTATAATATTTCAGGCCTTCTCCTCCCGTTCCAAACCACATATCTCCATTATTACTTGTAGCAATAGATAAAACATATCCTGTATTTAGGATTGACCACTGACCCTCAACTATTTTCACCACACCACCACCGGTTGCTATCCATTTAATTCCATTCGAATCAAAAAATATGTCGTAAACAGAATTGTGTGGCAACTGTGAATTAGAAGTATTGTATATAGTCCAATACACCTCATCATATATTGCTAATCCATTATTTGTACCTATCCAGATTATCCCATTATTATCAATAGAAACCGAAAGGACCATATCAGAAGGAATCCCAGAATTAGAAGTGTTTTCAACAGTCCAGTCAGTCCCGTCAAACTTCACTAATCCGCTATCCCATGTACCAATCCAAGTATTTCCTATCCCATCAAATGCAACTGATTTAATACTGTTACTTGGCAATCCTGAATTAGATGATGTGTAAAAAGTCCAGTCAACCATATCAAACTTGGCAAGACCACTTGTGCTGCCAACCCATACATTGTTTTCATCATCAATTTCAACATCATATAGAGAATAGGATAGCAAATATGAAGTCCAATCTCCAATATTGTCAAGTTTATATAATCCATCATAAGAACTTATCCATTTATTATTATTTGCATCAATTGCAATATCTTGAACATATTTACTACCAAGTTCAGAATATGGGTTTATTAATAGCCAATCATCCTGATCATATTTTATTATTCCCCCACCATTAGTACCAACCCAAAGATTATTATTTTCATCAATACATAAAGAATTCACATTATTGGATGGTAAATCGGAATTTTGAACATTAAATATCATCCATGAGGTTTCATCAAATCTTGCTAAACCATTTTGTGTTCCTATCCACTTATTATTATCTTCATCAACAGCTATTGTGCTAATTATGTTTGCAGGTAATCCTGAATTGATACTGTCATAAGTAACCCAGTTTGTAGTATCAAAATTTGAAAGACCATTATTTGTACCAATCCAAAATTCATAATTGTTATCAGAAATAACGGCATTAATGTAGTTGTCTGCTAATCCGGAATTGTTTGTATTAAAAACTTCCCATATAGGTTCATTAAACTTTGCTAATCCATTATCAGTACCTATCCATTTTATATTCATGTTGTCAATAAAAAGAGAAGTAATGTTATTGCTGGGTAAATCAGAATTCACTGTTTTAAATATCTCCCATGTAACCCCATCATATTTAGCTAATCCATTATTTGTTCCAATCCAAATATTACCAAAGTTATCAATTACAAGCGAAGTAATATTGTTACTTGGTAATCCATTAGAAGCAGTATAATTAGTCCATGCAACTTCGTCAAAATGCATAATACCATTGTTCTGGGTTCCTATCCAAAAATGATTGTTACTATCAACAGTAATTGAATTTAAATCACTTTCCGGAAGTCCTGAATTATATTGATGATATACTCTATTAACTCCTTCAGTTTCATTGATTTTTATTAAGCCATAACTGGAAGTTGCCCATAGATATTCATTTTCAAATACCATAGAATGAATGTTTTGATCCTTCATAAAATTATACCATTTTACATTCTGCGAATGTGCTGAACCGGTTATAATACAAAAAACAATAATTGCGATTAGATTTTTCATTTTCTTTTTTTTAAATTAGTTTCTTTACGTAATGTTTCAATATTTTTTTCACAAAGCTAATTAAAACCGGATTGCAAATCCCAGAAACAAGCAACTGACTTAGGGATTTAAGCGGGTTCGAGTTCGATTTCTATCTGGTCGCCTTTTTGGAGTAAAATGGAGTTGGTGCTGTAGTTTATGTATCCCGGTTTTCAGCATAGAAAACTTAATTGCCAGTCTATCAGTTAATGGCAATATTTTTTTTATTTATGTTGCTAAAGTAATAAAAAAATTATAAAAAAAAATTTTGGAAATAAAATGTGGCAAAATAATATTTAGCCCACATTCCCCCAGAATGTCTTTTTCGACTAAACATTTTAATGTGGCATTTTTTTTGTAACATTGTAGCTTTATTTTTTTAAACTTTAATTCAAAGAATTTGTATAATCAATTTGCTAAGAGACTGTAGCTATGTTGATATATATCCTTTTATTAAACTTTAGGCACTCGTAACTTTTTATACTGAGCGTTAAGTCGAAGTATAGTTCACTTTAAGTACTGATTAGTTACTATTTTCGTACATAAAAAATATTCAAAACATGAAAACATTAAAAAACGTATCACATCAATTATTTGTTATTCGTAATTTTTTCCTGAAAAAATATCGGAATTTGTCAAAAAAAGCATTATTCATTTTTTTTGTAACAGGTATTTTTATTTCTGCAAGCAGCTATACCTTAATTTGTGCTTCGTGCAAACAGGAGCATGGTGTATTTTTATCAGGCGAATATAAAGATTATGAAAAGGAATGGAAAAAAGTTGATTCACTCGTAAGCAAAGGCTTACCAAAATCAGCTTTAGAAATTGTTAAAGTAATTTATAAAACAGCAAAAGAAGAAAATAATTATCCTCAATTTATCAAAGCAACACTTTACAATATAAAGCTGCAGTCTGATTTTCAGGAAGATTTTATAGAAAATACAATTTCAGAATTAAAAGATGAAATTAAGATAAGCGACCCTCCTTCACAACAATTCTTACATTCTGTCCTTGCTGAAATTTACTGGAGATATTACCAGGCAAACAGGTATAAATTATTAGAGCGAACTATTACATATAATTTTAAAAGTAGTGATATTAAAACCTGGGATATAAATAAAATAATTGATGAGATAATTTCAAATTATATGCTCTCATTGCAAGATGCTAAGCTCTTAAAACAAATAGAATTAAAAATTTATGATGTTGTATTGGATGAAAATAAAAATTCTAAAAAATTTCGTCCCAGTCTTTATGATTTTCTTGCTCACAGGGCAGTGGATTTCTTTATGAATGACGAAATAACCGTAACTCAAGCTGCCGATAAATTCGAATTGGATAATGCCGATTATTTCAATCCCTGTAAAGAATTTATAAAATTAGATATTACATCGGAAGATACAATGTCTCTGAAATTCTATGCTGTAAAAATTTTACAGAAGCTGATTGCTTTTCATCTAAATGATAAAGACCCTCAGGCACTTATTGATGTTGATTTGAAAAGACTGATGTTTGTCAGGAATAATTCCATTGTTGAATTAAAGGACAGTTTATATTTAGACGCATTAAAAACGCTTGAAAACAAATATATTGATTCACCAATGTCAACAGAGGTGATTTATAAAATTGCGAGTGAATATTACAGTCAGGGACAGAAATATAATCCTCTTGAATCTGATAAAAATAAATGGGATATTAAGGAAGCCTATCAGTATTGTAAAAAAGCCATTAAACGATTTCCTGATTCAGATGGTTCGCAAAATTGTAAAATATTACTTAAGCAAATCAAACAAACTTCACTTAACCTGACAACCGAATATGTTAATATTCCTGAAAAGCCCTTTCTCGGACTGATTAAATATAAAAATATTTCTCAAATATATTTCAGGGTCATAGAAATAGCTCCTGAAAAGGATAAAGAATTAAAACAAAATCTGAAAAAAGAGGATTTAATTAAGCAATACAAAAGCTTACTAGCAACAAAGCAGTGGGAAGTTATATTAATTGATGACGGCGACCTTCAAAACCACACTGTTGAAGTAAAATTACCTGAATTACCTTTAGGTTATTATGTTGTTCTTGTAGGAACAGATAAAGATTTTTCATATAAAAATAATTCGGTTGCATACAGTTCATTCTGGATTTCAAACATAAGTTATATAAGCCAAAGAGAAAAAAATGGTGCTTATGAATTTTATGTAATGAACAGGGAAACAGGCGAAACTTTAAAGAATGTCGAAATCAATACATATTATAAAGAATATAATTATGATACAAGAGCTTATGAGTTTAAGCTTTGGAATAATTTTATAACAGATGAAAAAGGTTTTTTTCAAACAGAAACAATTTCTGAAAAAGCCAAAGCAAAATCTTTTTATATAGAATTTTTATTGAAAAATGACAGGTTTATAACTGAAAGTTACTTTTTTCAGTCGCGTTACTTTCCAAAACAAGATAAAAAAACATTAAAAACGTTTTTATTTACCGACAGGGCAATTTACCGTCCCGGTCAAACCATATATTTCAAAGGAATTATATTAGAAAAAGAAGGTGTAGAATATCATATAAAACAAGGTGAAAAAACATCAGTAGCTTTTTATGATGTAAATAATCAAAAAATTTTCGAACTTGAATTTATAACAAATGATTATGGCTCTTTTAACGGCTCATTTACAGCACCAACAGGTGTGTTAAATGGAAATATGAAAATTAAAAATGAATCGGGTTCTGTTGATTTCTTAGTTGAGGAATATAAACGTCCAAAATTTGAAGTGGTTTTTGAACCTTTAAAAGGCACTTATAAATTAAACGAAACTGTTACAGTGAAAGGAAATGCTAAAGCATATTCAGGCAATAGCATTGATAATGCACAAGTTAAATATCGTGTTGTAAGAAAAGCAAGATTTCCTTACAGATGGTTTTACTGGGATTGGTTTTATCCTCAATCTCCTGAAATGGAAATTACAAATGGAATTACTATTACAGATAAAAATGGTGAATTTAAAATTGATTTTACAGCTATACCAGATTTAAGTATTTCTAAAAAATATAAACCTGTATTTTATTATACTGTTTATGCTGATGTTACTGATATAAACGGCGAAACACATTCATCTCAAAAAACAGTTAATATTGGCTATACTGCTTTACTTATCAATATTGATATTCCTGAAAATTTAAATATAACACAGAAAGCTGAATTTAACATTAAAACGACAAATTTAAACGGAGAATTTGAACCCACAAAAGGTGAAATAGCAATTTGTAAATTAAAAGCTCCTGAAAGGATTTTAAGAAAAAGACAATGGCAAAGACCCGATAAGTTTATTATGACAAAGGAAGAGTTTTATTCGGGTTTTCCTAATGATATTTATGATGATGAAGATAATATTTCGAAATGGAAAAAAGAAAAAATTGTTCTTGAACATTCGTTTGACACAGGACAGGATACTTTGCTGAATATAAATGATATTTCTTCATGGAAACAGGGAAAATATTCCATTGAAATTTCTTCAACCGATAAATATGGTGAAAAGATTGAAATACAAAACTATTTTACTGTATATTCACCTGAAAATAAAGAGATACCATATAATATTATTGACTGGTTCACTATTTTAAAAGACAAAGGAGAGCCGGGTGAAAATGTTTCTTTTTTAATAGGCACAGCTTATAAAAATGTACAAATGATATACGAAATCGTTTCTAAAAATAATGTTATTAAAAGACAATGGCTTAAATTAAGTGATGAACAAAATCTAATTGAAATTCCAATTAAAGAAGAATACAGGGGCAATTTCACTATTAATATAGTTTTTATAAAAAATAACAGGTCTTATCAAAATAATCATACAATTACAGTTCCATATACTAATAAAGACCTGGACATTGAATTTGAAACTTTCAGAAATAAATTATTACCCGGACAAAAGGAGGAATGGAAAATAAAGATCAGAGATAAAAAGGGAGATAAAGTAGCTGCTGAATTACTTGCATCAATGTATGATGCTTCTTTGGATGTTTTCAGGGAAAACAAATGGATATTTAATCTTAATAATTTAAATTACGGTTCTTTTAAATGGAACATAAAAGATGCTTTTGCTACAAAAAACAGCAGGCTTTTAATCATTAAGAAACCTGATAATATTTATCCTGTTTTCAGAGAATATGATAAATTGAACTGGTTTGGATTCAATTATTATGGCATAACTTACTTTAGAAATGGTATGATGGGTGATAGTGATATTAAAAGCACGGCAATAGAAACTTTAACACCTATGGGGCAGATGGATGAACCTGAATTTGAAAAAACAAAAGAAGAAGCAATTGGAAAACCCGGAGAAGAAAGCACTGATAAAGAATTAATAAGTAAAGAAACTAAATTCACCGGTATTCAGGTTCGCAGGGATTTTAGAGAAACCGCCTTTTTCTTTCCTCAGCTTGAAACAAATGAACAGGGAGATGTTATTATAAAGTTTACTATGCCCGAATCATTGACAAGATGGAAAATGATGGGGCTTGCATATACTAAAGATCTAAAATACGGACAAATTGAAAAGGAATTGGTAACACAAAAGGATTTGATGATAATTCCAAATGCTCCACGTTTTTTCAGGGAAGGTGATAATATATTTTTTACAGCAAAAGTTGTTGATATTTCTGATAATGACCTTTCGGGAAATGCCAAATTGGAATTATTCGATGCTCTAACAATGAAACCTGTTGATGACTTATTAAAAAACACAAAGCCTGTAAAATCATTTACTGTTAAAAAAGGTCAAAGTGAAGTTTTATCATGGGATATTTCTATTCCCGAAGGTATTGAAGCCATAACTTATAAAATTACTGCAAAATCAAACAATTTTAGCGATGGAGAGGAAATGACAATACCTGTATTAACCAACAGGATATTAGTAACCGAATCATTACCATTAGCTGTTAATGGAAATCAAACAAAGCAATTTTATTTTAAAAAGTTGATAGATTCCAAAACCTCAAAATCTCTTAGAAATAATAAACTGACTCTGGAATTTTCATCAAATCCTGCGTGGTATGCCATTCAGGCATTACCTTATCTTATGGAATCACAGTATGATTGTTCTGAACAGATTTTCAGCCGTTTTTATGCAAATAGCATTGCATCACACCTGATCAATTCCAAGCCGAGGATAAAGCAGGTTTTTGATGCATGGAAAAATTTCACGCCTGATGCCCTGTTATCTAATTTGGAAAAAAATCAGGAATTAAAATCATTAATTTTAGAAGAAACCCCTTGGGTTTTAAATGCAAAAAATGAAAGTGAAAGAAAGAAAAGATTAGCATTACTTTTTGATATGAATAAAATGACAGACGAATTACAAACCTCCTTGTTGAAACTTAGTAACATCCAATCTCCTAATGGTGGCTGGCCCTGGTTTGAAGGAATGAGAGACAGTAGATATATTACACAATATATTGTTACAGGCTTTGGTCATCTCAACCATCTTGGCATTATAAATTTAAACGAAGATAATAATTCATGGAAAATGATTAAAAA
>JAIOSH010000346.1 GCA_021107685.1 Bacteroidales bacterium
AAATGGCAAAAGGAACTATAATTCGTTTAGATATTAATGCTCCTAAAATTGCTAAAAAAATAAAAGCCGGACAATTTATTATTTTGAGAGTTAATGAAACCGGCGAACGTATTCCACTTACTGTGGCTGATAAAGATGATTTTGCTGGGATAATTACAATAATATTCCAGGTTGTAGGAAAAACCACAGCTTTAATGCGTACATTAAACGAAGGCGATGTTATTCTTGATGTTGTTGGTCCGCTTGGAAAACCTGCCGAAGTTGAAAAAACCGGGACTGTTGTAATGGTTGGTGGTGGAACCGGTGTTGCTATTCTTCATCACGTTGCCAAAGCATTTAAAGAAGCCGGAAATTACGTTATCGGTATTATTGGTGCTCAGGAAAAAGAAATGCTCATCATGGAAAATGAGATGATTTCAATTTGTGATGAACTTGTTGTTACTACCGATGACGGAAGTTATGGTGAACGAGGATTTGTTACAATGCCTCTGGGAAAATATCTGGACGAAAGATATGATATTAAATTAGTTTATGCAATCGGGCCGATTGTTATGATGAAAAACATTTGTAAGCTGACTAAAAAGTATGATATGCCTACTATGGTAAGTCTAAATCCTATTATGATTGACGGCACGGGAATGTGTGGCGGTTGCAGGGTGAAAGTAGGCGGTGAAACGAAATTCTGTTGTGTCGATGGTCCTGATTTTGATGGGCATAAAGTTGATTTTGATGAACTTGAAAAAAGAAATTCTTTGTATTTAAAAGATGAAAAAGATTCATTATTATATTCCATCAGATAAATAATTAATAATAATCTCAAAGTAAATTATTAAAAAACCCTAAAAATATGCTTGAACAAGATGTAAGATATCTCAAATTTAAAACATATTTAAGTTTTTATTGCCCGCATTGCAAGAATACTTTTAATGTTGAAAGAAAGCATGAAAAATCGCTGATTTTTAATGCTGTATATAAGAAAGAAGATATTGTACTAAAGCTAAGCCCATTTCTTGATGTTTTTGATATAAAAACATCCGTTCCTATGAAAGAGGGAGAAGTTTTAGATGACTTGCTTTGTCCAAGTTGTAAAAAAAGCCTGATAAATCACAAAGTTAAATGTAAAGAATGTGGCTCAAAAGTTGGAGAAACTATTATTTCTGCTTATGCAAAATTAATACCTTTTTATTTTTGTCTGAAGCACGGATGTGAATGGCATGGCATTACAAAAGAAGATGAGAAAAAAATAAAATTAAAGATACCTCGTCAGGCTATGCCTGAACAAGACCAGAAATTGAGAATTGATAATTTCCAGGAAGTTCCTTTTGGATATACATCTGAATTGGCTCTTCTTGAAGCAGGCAGATGTTTACAATGCAAAACCCCAAAATGCGTGGAAGGTTGTCCTGTAAATGTTGATATTCCTTCTTTTATTGCATTGATTGCAGAAGAGAAATTCAATGAAGCTGCTAAAAAAATAAAAGAACGTAATGTTCTTCCTGCTTTATGCGGACGTGTTTGCCCGCAGGAAAGCCAGTGCGAAGCTAAATGCGTCCTTGGAATAAGGGATGAACCTGTTGCTATCGGCAGATTAGAAAGGTTTGCAGCCGATTATGAGAGGAAAATGGATATGGTAAAAATTCCGGAAATAAGTAATGATACAGGCAAAAGGATAGCAGTTATAGGTTCAGGACCCGGGGGATTGACAGTTGCTGCAGATATGCGACAATTAGGTTATGGGGTTACAATTTTTGAAGCATTACATGAAACAGGTGGAGTATTAACTTACGGCATCCCTGAATTTCGTTTACCCAAGTCAATTGTCCAGTTTGAAATTAATTATTTAAAAAATTTAGGCTGCAGGATAGAACTGAATCATATTATAGGTAATATACTTACAGTTGATGAACTGCTTGAACATTTTGATGCCGTTTACATTGGTGTTGGTGCAGGTTTGCCGTGGTTTATGGGTATAGAAGGAGAAAGTTTGGGAAATGTATTCTCTGCTAATGAATTTCTGACAAGAATGAATCTTATGAAGGCATACAGATTTCCCGAATATGATACACCAATGCCAAAAGGAAATAAAGTTGCAGTTATCGGCGGTGGTAATGTTGCAATGGACTGCGCCCGTACATCTATCAGAACAGGAGCAAGTGAAGTAACAATAGTTTACCGAAGGTCACGTCACGAATTACCTGCACGTGCCGAAGAAGTTCATCATGCCGAAGAAGAAGGAATTAAATTTAAATTACTAACAAGCCCTGTCAAATATATTGGAACCGATTTTAATACGATAAAGGCAATGGAATGTATTAAAATGAAATTAGGCGAACCTGATGCTTCAGGCAGAAGAAGACCCATACCGATTGAAGATTCCAATTATGTTTTAGAATGTGATATGGCTATTGTTGCTATTGGTAATGGACCTAACCCGATTATTTTCCAGTCATCTCCTGATATAAAGCTGAATAAAAGAGGATATATTGATGTAAATTCTGAAACCAATGAAACTTCCAAAAAATTTGTTTATGCAGGCGGTGATATTGTTACAGGTTCAGCTACCGTTATCCTGGCAATGGGTGCCGGAAGAATCGCTGCTAATGCAATGCATAAAAAATTGTCTTTATTGAAGAAAAAGAAAAAGTAATAGTTTACTTCCCTTTTCTTTTTAAATGATTGATAGGATTTTTTCCTCTAAAAAAATTCCGACAAAATTACCTGTAGCAAATCCCAAACCATAAGCCAAATAACACATATAATTATCTAAGTGCAGAATTTATTTTTTTAAATTTTATACTAAGATAATTAACTATTAATTTGAACTTCATAATTATCACAAATTCATAATGTTAGAAATTCAAAATTGTTGGTTTTTTGTATTTTAGTTTTTATATGTTATTATTTAATAATATGTTATGGGAGATTTTACACTTTTAATTATCATGCTGTTTTGCTTTTTCCCAATTTTTAGGGTTAAAGACTTTTAGGGATAACATTGCCAAAAGCAAGGCAGACGAACTCGGTACGAAATGGAATATTGGGACTCTAAATTTTATTATTGAACCCTTTCAGGGTTCTGTTTAAATACTGTTTTATTTTCCCTGCACTTTCCCGATTTTCGGGACAGGTTGTACAGGGCTATTCATGTTCAATCCCTATCGGGATTATGCAATAAATCTCATACATAAGCAAACCACGAAGTGGTTAAACGTGAATAACCACAGGTTTACCCCGTTGAATAAATAGCTTTGCTATTCAACGGGGTGAACCTGTGGTCAAAAGGTAAAAACCACATCACAGAACCCTGAAAGGGTTCAACAAATCAAGGCTAAATATTTTTCCTTCCTTTGTTTTATTATATGCTTATTGAATTTATAATTTGTAATTATTATTCTAATGCTCACAATATCTAATATTTACAATGATTTTTACAGATATTTATGCTTTTTTGCATTTTTTTTATTGTTGATTGTCTAATTGTTACGAAGTCTAAATTAAAAGTAATTGATATCTTATTCGTAAGGTTTTGATATTATTATGTTAAATTAAAAATTTTAATTGTAAAAAAATCAGAATATTTCCTGACCTTTTTTATTTTTGTAAACGGAATTTTAAAAAAAATATATCAATGAAAATAAAGAAATGGAGAAAATGGAATAGGGTCATTCACCGTGATTTGGGATATTTTTTTGTTGGAATGACAATAATTTATTCTTTATCCGGCATTGCAATTAATCATATTAAAGACTGGAACCCTAACTATGTTATTAAAACAAAAAATATCAATGTTGATATTCCTTCTGAAGTTACTTTAATCAAAGAGGAACAAGTAAAAAAAATTCTTATAACAATCGGTGAGGATAAAAATTATAAAAAACACTATTTTCCAAATCAGGAACAATTAAAAATATTTGTAACTGGTGGAACAATTATGATAGATATAAAAACAGGTAAAGGAATTATTGAAAAAATAAAAAAAAGAGCTGTATTTAACCAGGTTAATTTTCTTCATTATAACCCAGGGAAATGGTGGACATTGTTTTCTGATGTTTTTGCAGGCTCATTGATTTTAATTGCTGTATCGGGCTTATTCATTATTAAAGGTAAAAACGGAATAACAGGTCGTGGTGCATGGTTAACAATTTTAGGAATAATTGTTCCTGTTATTTTCCTGATTATTTTTTATCTTTAGGATTTTTATTCATAACTTTACTTTTTTTAAGTAAAGCTATTTCATGACGAGACACATAAATAAACCATATTAAACTTAAAATCATGAAAAAAA
>JAIOSH010000577.1 GCA_021107685.1 Bacteroidales bacterium
AAATTATGTTAATGGTGCCAATATTGGCGGTTTTGTTAAGGTTGCAGATGCAATGTTAGCTCAGGGATGTGTCTAATTAATATTTTTTTATTTTAAAAAGTCCTGATTTTCATCGGGACTTTTTTTTTTGATATAGACGAGTCTATGAATTAACATTAATTTGTTGGTAACATTTTTATATAAAATTAATTATATATATTATTAATAGTATTTTTGTTAAAGGTAATTTCTATTTTGATATTTATTTTTTTATTATGGATGAAAAATTCAGAAATATTTTAGAAAAAATCAGGGAATATGCTTATGAAAAACAAATAAACGATATTTCAGTTGATAAAATAAGCAAAAAATTAAAAATACCAAAAAAAACAATATTTCAATATGTTACAAATGAATCTGAATTAGTTGAAAAGGTTTTGGAATTTGAAAGAGAATGTTTTAAATCAATTTTTGTTGAATATAATTTTGAAGGTGTAAATGCTATTGATATTTTGCTTACAGTTAGCAAGGAAGTGGCTTTGAGATTTAAGGATATTAATCCTTCGGTAACATTTTTTTTAAAAGAAAATTATCCTGCAATCTACCAGGAACATTTTGATAAAAGAATAGAATTTATTTTTGGTAAAATTAAAATTAATATACAAAAAGGTATAAATCAGGGTATGTATCGTGAAGATTTGAGTATAGAACTTATAGCCCGTTTATATATCAGCCGGTTAATTGATATTCATAATCCTGACTTTTTCCCTTCACATAAATTTTCTTTTGAAATGCTTTTTGAAGTAATGTTTGAGAATTTTATCCATAGTATTGCCAAGCCGGAAGGTATTAAATATTTTAAAAAGAAAATAAAATCAGTTAATTTTATACTAAACAAATCCGGATAAAACAGAAATGTTATATTTTATCCCTTAGCACCTAACCTGAACTTTAGATAATTTATTGAAACTCTCTCCTTAAGATACATTTCTTCATAAAATGTTTTTATATCAGCAACATCTTCAGTAATTCCCGAATTATATAAATCTTTAGTATAATATAAAAGTTGATGGTTAAAATCTTTAATTACTTCAAGTGTATAATCAAAAAAAGTGGTATTATCGGTTTTCAGGTGAATAATGCCTTCCGTAATAAGAATATTTTTATACTTAGATAAAAAATATGGTGATGTAAGTCGTTTTTTTATTTTTGTTTTTTTTAGCTGAGGGTCAGGAAATGTTAACCATAGCTCACTAACCTCATTATGTGCAAAAAAATTTTCAATAAGATCAATTTGAGTTCTAATAAAAGCAACATTTTTCATGTTATCTTCTACTGATGTTTTGCAACCTCTCCACATCCTCGCACCTTTTATATCCAAACCAATATAATTATTATTAGGATGTTTTTTAGCCAGTCCTATTGTATATTCTCCTTTGCCGCAACCTAATTCAAGTATAAGCGGATTTTCATTCCCGAAAAAATCTTTAACCCACTTACCTTTAAGCGAGATACCATTAATAACTTCAGAATATGATGGCTGCAAAAAATTTGGAAATGTTTTATTCTCGGTAAAGTTTTTTAACTTGCTTTTAGTCACAATATAAAAATTTATGAATAATGCAGATTAAAAAGCAGCAATTTTATTTTTTTAATATCCATGCCTTGGGATTATCTTTCGAACGTATTATTAACAACCGGTGTAATGCTTCCTCTTTGCTCTCGTTTTCATAATAACTAACCATATTAAGACCTGTTTTAGTTTTACCTATCATTTTTGCTTCATAACCTTTATCTTTAAGATCATTAACAAAATTCTCAGCATTTTCAATAAATTTAAAAGCACCTCCGATAATATAATATTTTGGAGAGTTGCTTGCAATGCTTTTGTCTTGTGTATTTATTGCATTTTTTGGATTATCTATATGTTCTTTATCAGGAGGATCAGTATTTAGAGATGCTTTTTTAAGTTTAGTACCGTGTGAAGTATTTACACCTGACTTATCAGTAGTAGGTTTTTTATAAGAAGTTTCTTTTGAAGGCAATAAACTTGTTTGGTTTGTATTAATATGCTTTAAAAGTCCGAGATTAAATGCACCCCAGATAATTAATGCAATTACAGGCAAAGAAGATAAAAGTGCCCATTTGTATTTTTTTGATATTTGCCTTTTCTTTAAGGAAATAGGCTTACGATCAATGAATTTTTTTTCTATCTTATGTTGAATTGTCGGTCTGTTGATTGGATGTGATATAAAATTAGTAAGTCCGAAAGAATCATTTAAATAATTTATTGTATTTTCAGGTTCAAATATTACGTTTCCTTCAGTTCCTAATTGAAAGAAGCCGATTTTTATAAATTTAACAATTTTGCCATTATTTAGATCAGTAATACATTCATTAACAAATTCGTTAATAAAATTATTGGATGCAGAATAGGAAATGTTTTCAGATTTAGCAATATGGTTTGCAAGTAATCCATCATTATTTTTAAGATTTGTGTTGAAAACAATACTTTTTGAAGGAGGAGAAAAATTATGCTGAACAGGAAGAATTTTTGCAGGAGCATAATTAGTTATAAATCCGCCGAAATCTGGAAGTATAACACAATCATATTTATATAACAGTTCGCTAATATATTGGTCAATCTCCATTTAAGATAATTTAGAATTTCGCTAAATTATTAAAATTAAAAAATCTTTTCAAATTTTGTTAGTAAGTTTTAATAAGTCATCAGGTGTGTCTATTGAATAACTTTCAAACTTAGTAAACTCAATATTTATTTTATAACCATTTTCAATCCATCTTAATTGTTCCAATGATTCGGCAATTTCTAAAGATGACTGTTCTAATTTTGAGATAATATTCAAAATTTCTGTCCTGTAAGCATATATTCCAATATGTTTATAAAAAATATGTTTATTTAAACAGTTGTCTTCTTCTTTGCCTCTGAAAAAAGGAATAGGGAAACGGCTGAAATAAATTGCCTGTTTTTTGTTATTAATAACAACCTTTACAACATTATGATTAAAAAGTTCTTCTTTTGAGCTTATTTCTTTTAATAGGCTTGCTATTTGTACTTCCTTATTAATAAAGCAAGATGCAACTTCTTCAATCTGTTTGGGATTTATATATGGTTCGTCGCCCTGTATGTTTATTACAACATCAATGATTTTTTCAGGGAATTTTTTTTTTAGAATTTCAATAACTTCATTGCAACGTTCGGTTCCGCTATTATGATGTGGGGATGTCATAATTACTTTAGCACCGAAATTTCCAACATGTTCTTCTATTTTTTTATCATCGGTTGCTATTATAATATCAGACAAAATGCTTGCTTTAGAGACTTGTTCATATACCCTTTGTATCATTGACTTACCATTAATCATAACAAGAGGTTTCCCTGGAAAACGGGTTGAAGCATAGCGGGCAGGGATTATTCCGAGAAAGTTCATATTTTTTAATATTTACTTTAATTTAAATTTTAAAACCTACGAGGTTTGAACTATCATACTGTAAATCAACATTTTTTTATCTGGGTTTTATGTACTTGTCATTCCTGTTTTTTTATCTTGACTTTCAAATAACTGTCTAAGATAATTATTACTTATTAATTAGTGTCCATCCATAAACTCTTATTTTTTGATTTAAGAACACCGATTAACGATTTTAGATTTCAGATTTTCAGCAACTTCATAAATCTAAAATCGGTGTTCCTTGTTCGATATTCATTTTTTTTTAACTTTATGGATAGACACTAATTACATAAATCCTAAAAGAACTTTTACCTTGTTCAATTTTCCCGGTTTTTAAATCTTTGATTTTCCAGATAGCTTCTTTAATATATGTGCCGGGTGTTTCAAAAGTAAAGCGAAGTAGTATTTTGGATTCTTTCACCGAATATTCTTTATGATTGATAAAATTGTTATTGTTATCAAAATTGTTAATACTTAGATTTACTTCACAATTTGGTGGTTTAACCAATTCAATTGTTGTATTAATAGTATCTCCTACAAAGACTGAATCTTGAGGAACAATAATCTGTACTATACCCGTGCCTATGGATTTTAATAGTTCCCCGTCTTCATTATATTTTCTTAAATATTTAATTTTTCCATAATCATTAAAATATTCATATGTTATTAAGTTGCCATCAGGAAAATAAAATTTCCATTCACCTACTTTTAAATTATTAAGTCTTTGACCTTTATAACTATATATTCCACTACTATAAACTGCTTTATCAATACCATTTAATAATCCATTTTTGTAATATTCAGTATGTGTTAAATCCAGGTCCTTTTCATAAAATTTTCTTAAACCTGAAATAGTGTCATTTATATAATATGCAGAATCTTCAATTTTGCCATCGTCATAATATTTTATATATAAATATTCAGATTTATTTTTATCAATAATTGTTAAGCTTGATTTAAGATTACCATTACTATAAAATTCTTGTTTGACAAGCTGGCTTTTCTCATTATAGAATTCTTTTTCTATAGAATTATTATTACAAGCAAAAAGAATTGCAAGAGAACAGAGTATTATTATTAATAAATAATTTCTCATACAAAATAGTTTAATCAATGATTGCTGTTTTAATTTTATTTAAAAAAGACCATGAATTTCAGCATTAATTTTGTCAATGATCATACCCAGGTCTTCAGGATTGCCTTCAATATCAATATTATCAACATCAATTATCAGGAGTTTTCCAACATTGTAAGTAGAAATCCAGGCTTCATAACGTTCATTAAGGCGTTTTAAATAATCAAGGCGAATTGCTTCCTCGTATTCCCTGCCTCTTTTTTGTATTTGATTGACAAGTGTAGGCACAGTGGCTCGTAAATAGATTAACAGATCGGGAGGTTCTATAAAAGAACTCATCAATTCGAACAATGACATATAATTATCAAAATCACGGGTAGTCATTAAATTCATTGAATGAAGATTCGGAGCGAAAATATATGCATCTTCGTAAATAGTTCTGTCCTGAATTACTGACTTTCCGCTTTTCCTGATTTTAACGATTTGCCTGAAACGGCTATTTAAAAAATATATTTGTAAATTGAATGACCACCGTTGCATATCCTCGTAAAAATTATTCAGATATGGATTTGTATCTACATCTTCATAATGTGCTTCCCATTTAAAATGTTTTGCTAATAAGCCGGTAAGAGTTGTTTTACCGGAACCTATATTTCCTGCTATTGCTATGTGCATTTTTAAAAATATTTTTTGATAAAATTAATAAAAAAAATTAGTACCTAATCAGTTTATTTATCATCAATTTTTATTCCCTGATCTTCAAGGTGAATTATGAATATGGTTTAGGGGGAATAATGGTATAAGGGTATAGGTACCCTTATTTCCCCTATTCCCCATATTTCCTTTATACCCCATATTTCCCAATTCAATTATAAAATATATATTAAACTATTTTTTAATGTTATTATATTACTGATTAGTTATATAAATCATTCATTTTCAGGATTTCCTCTACATATTTCCTATCATTAGATAAACGTGGTACTTTATGTTGTCCTCCTAATTTTTTTCTTTTTTTCAACCAGTTATAAAAAGTATTTAATGGCATTTGCCTTACAATGGGTTCTCTTAATATCATATTATGATATCTTTTAGCTTCGTAATCGGAGTTTATTGATTTTAGTGCATTATCAAAGGTTTCAATAAAAAATTCCATGTTTTCCGGTGGTTTTTCAAACTCAATAAGCCATTCATGTGCGGCATTTTCTTTTTCTTTAAAATAAACCGGGGCTGCGGTATATTCACTTATTAGTGCATTAGACTTTTTACAGGCTGTAGCAAGTGCATTTTCAGCATTATCAATTATTAATTCTTCTCCAACAGCATTAATGAAATTTTTTGTGCGTCCTGTTATTTTTATTCTGAAAGGGTTTAATGAAGTAAAAATAATGGTATCTCCAATCATATATCGCCATAAACCGGCATTAGTAGAAATAATAATTGCATAATTTTCATTTAATTCAACTTCATCTAAGGAAAAGGTTTTATGATTATTATTTCCTACCTGACTTGCAGGTAAAAATTCATAATATATTCCATAATCAAGCATTAATAGCATTTCATCTGATTTGTTCCTGTCCTGAATACCAAAAAAACCTTCGGATGCATTATAAGTCTCCATATAATTCATTTTATCCGAAGGCATAAGTCCATAATATTGCTCATGGTAAGGTTTAAAATTTACTCCACCATGAAAATACACTTCAAGATTATTCCATACTTCCAAAAGATTCTCTTTGCCTGTAATATCAAGGATACGTTTTATTAAAAGCAATGTCCAGGAAGGAACTCCTGAAATATTAGTTACATTATGGTTAATAGTATCCAATGCCATTTTTTCGATTTTTTTTTCCCATTTATCCATCAGGGCTACTTTAAGTTTTGGCACCCTGATAAATTCAGCCCAAAAAGGCAAATTTTGAATTATAATTGCCGAAAGGTCTCCGACATAATATTCTTCATTTTTAATTTCGCTGATATTATGACTGCCACCTAATGCCAGTCCTCTGCCACTAAAAATACGTGTATCAGGATTATTATTGCAATAAATAGAAAGCACATCTTTGCCACCTTTAAAATGACATTCTTCAAGAGATTCAATGCTTACCGGGATAAATTTACTTTTATCACTTGTTGTTCCCGATGATTTTGCAAACCATTTTATATCAGAACTCCATAATATATTCTGTTCTCCTTTAAGAAGACGATTTATATAAGGTTTTAATGTTTCATAATCATTCAGAGGTACTCTTTCTTTATATTGGTCAACAGTTGATATTGAATTATAATCATATTTTTTGCCCCATTCAGTGTCTTTTGCTAATGACACTAATCTTTTGAACCACTCTTTCTGTACTTCGTGCGGATATTTTGTAAAAAGTTCAATTTGATGAATCCTTTTTTTCATCAACCAGGATAAAACAGAATTTATCAAAGCCATGTTCAGAAAATTTATATATTAAAAAGAAAAAATCAAAATTACAATTTTATAATTAAATAAATATTATTTTTTTAGATTTGTAAAAATTTATTAATTTTAATTTATGATAAGTTTTCCAAATTGTAAAATAAATATTGGATTATCAATAATAAAGAAACGTAATGATGGATTTCATAATATTGAAACAGTATTTTATCCTGTAAATTTATATGATGCTCTTGAAATAATTGTTTCAAAAGATAAAAAATTTTCATTTGAATGTAGCGGGATTGAAATACCTGATGATATTAAAAATAATCTTTGTATAAAAGCCTATCATTTATTGGCTGATGAGTTTAAGTTGCCTGCAGTTAAAATACATTTATATAAAAACATACCTGTTGGTGCAGGATTGGGTGGCGGGTCATCTGATGCAGCATATACAATAAAATTATTAAATGATCTATTTCAATTAAAACTTTCAATTGCACAAATGCAAAATTATGCAAGCCGACTCGGAAGCGATTGTGCTTTTTTTATTGAAAACAAAGCTGTTTTTGCTTATGAAAAAGGAAATTGTTTTGAAGCTGTTGATATTAACCTTAGTCAATATAAAATTATTATTATTAAACCCGGTATTAATATTAATACAGCTATGGTATATTCCGGTGTCGTTCCTGATATAAATACAAAAGCTTTAAAAGAAATAATTAGTCTTCCTATTGAAGAATGGAAAAATCATCTTAATAATGATTTTGAAAAAACAATTTTCAAAAAACATCCTGAAATTAAAGATATAAAGAATAAATTATATGATTCGGGGGCGCTCTATGCTTTGATGAGTGGTAGTGGTTCGGCTGTTTATGGTATATTATCGGAAAAGATAAATGTCGCTGGTTTATTTCCGGGATGCTTTGTTTGGCAGGGCTAAACGAATAAATGCCTAAGGCAGCAAAGATGCAAACAAATTGATTTTGCCATTGGCATTTTCATTAGGAGTCCTTTGGATTTATGGGACAAGTAATAACGGCCCCGCGGTATGGCCAGTTGGCGTTTTCCCGCACTATGTTTCTTAATTTGTATTTCGTTCAAATTTACTATTCATTTTCTTAATACGACTGCACCGCTAATTGGCTATAACCGCGTGTTAGTGGCTGCCTTTCTTTCTGTCATTGATTTTATCACTATAAATTTTTCAAAAAGTCGTCTTCGGATAATACTTCAAGTGTTGAACCTTTCTCAATAAGTTTAACTGCTTTTTCTTGTTTACTACTCATTCCATCCTCTCCAACAACTCGGTAATCTTGTTGCCCAACAACCAAAAAATCAGTATTTTTAGTAACTGAATTTCCATTGATTCCACCAATATCAACGATTATTTGTTGTGCTTCTGCTCTAACCATTGAAGATAAAGCACCTGTAAAAACAACTGTTCTTCCGTAAAAAATACAGTCTTGATTGTGTTTTGTCGGATCGCCAACAATTTTAGTTAAATCTTTGGCTTTATAAATTCTTTTGGTTTCAGAAGGTCTATAACCACCGTTATAAAGTTGACCAACTGTAGTTTTTAGTTTTTCTGGAAAGTCGTCAATTGAAGATACGCCAGCAAGTTCAAATGCCTTTAAAGTAAGTTCGGCTGTTGCTCTACTGTCTGCACCTGCTCTGTGGTGTTTGAGGTCAATATTATTTACTTTACAAAGTGTTTTTAAGTCGTATGCTGGAAGACCTTGCCAAACTTTTTTAGAAAATATATAACTACACGAATAATTCAAAGTCGGAAAAGGAAGGTGATATGCTTCAAGTGTTCTGCGTAAAACACTAATGTCAAATCCTGCATTATGTGCAATTAAAAACTTATTTTCTATGAGTGGTTTAATCTCATTCCAAAGTTCATTAAATTCAGGTTTGTCTGATACGTGTTCAGGTTTGATACCGTGAATTAAAATGTTGAAATAGTCAAATTCGTTATACATTGGTTTAATCAACCAAGATTTTGTTTCAATTATTTGTCCGCTTTCAACGAATGTCAAACCAATTTCGCAAGGGCTATTTCGTTGTGAAGTTGCTGTTTCAAAGTCTATTGTAATAAAGTCCATTTTTGTCTATTTGTCAATTCCCCAAATTGATATTGATACTTCATCTTCGTCTCTACCTACCACTACAGGATATTTATACTTTGAATAATCTGACCAACTACGTCCAAATAACATATAAAATTCAGTGTCATTGTAATCTTCTAAGTCTTTGTTTGTGAATTTCCCTTTATCATCGCTATCGTTTCCGTGAATTAAGTATAATTCATCAATTAGTTTTTTTAAATTATCAAATTTAACACGGCTTGGATTAAATGTTTTTAAAAATACATTTTTGTTACTTCCGTCAATAACTTTAACCTCAATTGTGTCAAAAATTCCACATTCTTTATAAGAAATGGTTTTCCTGAAATTTTGAACAGTCTTTCCACTTTCATTAGTTTCAACTTCTGCTTCAATAAAACTATCATCTGGGATAGTCTTAAAGTCGATTTCAAAAAAGTCAAATATTGAACGTTTGACTTTTACTTCTTGTGTCGTGTTTTGGTTTTTTAATTCGGTAGTTTTTGTCTCCTTGTTTTCTCCTCCAAAAATTTTTTTAAAAAAACTCATATTTGTCAATTTTATAAATACTTATTCGTTACTGTGTCGTTTTTTAAGGTTGCTACTAACGTAATAGTGTTTTAAGCGAAATTCAAAAATACGTAAAAATTTTATATGGAAAATAATAATTTAAATTAAAGTGAAATATTAGTTAGAAGCTACAGAATGAATTTTGTTTAAAACTAAGTTTTTATGTTTTTATATTGTTCTTTATTTTTCACAAATGTAAAAATTATTTTTAAATACCCAAATCATCAAGTAACAATAATTACAATAGAGAACAAATCTCGGTAGGGATTATATATTAAGGTATAAGGAAAATAAAGGTATAGAGGGTATGGTATTCCTTATTTCCAATATTTCCTGTGTTAATTAAAAATAAACCTCGTAGTTTTTTTGTACTGAACTCATAAATGGAATGACTAAATCTGTGATATAAATGTAACAAGATTTATATCTTTATTAGAAAGATTAAGCTTTTTGCGAAGCCTTGTTCGGGCAACTTCAATACTATTAGATGTTTGATGAGTAATTGCCGAAATATCTTTAGTAGTCATATTTAAACGAAGGAAGGCACATAGCTTTTTTTCATTAGCTGTAAGATCAGGGAATTTATTATTTA
>JAIOSH010000573.1 GCA_021107685.1 Bacteroidales bacterium
CTTTATAATGGTATATATAAAACACAAGGTTTAAATGTAAGGTCAATTAAGCTGTTTTCGGATGGGGCTTTGGGTTCGAGAAGTGCTTGTTTGCTCCAGCCTTATAGTGATGACCCTGATAATTACGGGTTTTTAGCTTATAAACCTGAATTTTTAAGAAAAATGTGTAAAAAAGCATTTGAAAACGGATATCAGGTTAATACACATGCAATTGGTGATTCGGCAGTTAGAATGATGTTAAATATTTATGGAGAATTTCTTAATGGAAAAAATGATCTTCGCTGGCGTATAGAACATTCTCAAGTTGTTCATCCTGATGATTTTGATTTATTTGGAAAATATTCTATTATTCCATCTGTACAAACAACACACGCTACATCCGATATGTATTGGGCTGTTGACAGATTAGGTAAAGAAAGGATAAAAGGAGCTTATGCTTACAAAGAACTTTTAAGACAAAATGGCTGGATTCCAAATGGAACAGATTTCCCCATTGAAAACATCAATCCCTTGTATAGTTTCTATTCGGCAGTATTTCGTAAAGATTTACAAGCTTATCCTGAAAATGGATTTCAAAAAGAAAATGCTCTGACAAGAGAAGAAGCCCTGAAATCAATAACTATCTGGGCTGCAAAAAGTTGTTTTGAAGAAAATGAAAAGGGCAGTATTGAACAAGGAAAATTCGCTGATTTTGTAATGCTTAATAATGATATTATGAAAATCAATGAAATAGAGATACCGGCTACAAAGGTTCTTAAAACATTTATTGATGGAGAAGAAGTATTTTCTATGGAAAAATAGGCATTTTTTTTATTCCGGTTTACAATTTAATGGTGGTAGTTTATTTTTTTAATTGACACTAGTAAAAATCCATATTCAAATAATTAATTAGTTTTGCGATATTTTAAATTCTGCTTAGATTATTCTTATTTGGATAACTAATTTTGATTTTTATGAAATATAAAATATTTAATTTTATCAGGAATATGGTCGTATTCTTAATTTTATCAGGAATCATTTTCCCCTTGATTATCTTTTCACAGGAGGATACCGTTTATCGGAAGCAAACTTTCATGCAACGATTGGATTCAATCCAAAACTGGAAACTTGAGAATGGGAGGGCAACTTTAATTCCTTATTTTGCTCCGTCATATTCTCCTGAAATGAAATTTATGCTGACAGCAGGAGGCCTGTTTACCTTTAAATTAAACCCTGAAAGCCCGGTATTATCGCGTTCATCAATGCCATTTTCTTTTGCATACAGCTCAAATAGTTCAATACAGGTAAGTATAAAAGCAAATATTTATGGTAAAGATGATAAACTAAGAATTTCAGGTGAATACTGGATAAAAGATATGCCTGATAATTATTGGGGTGTAGGATATACTAATGCAACAGAAAGAATTAAATCTCTTGACACAACCGGTTATCACCGCGATTGGCGACAATTTAAATTTAAGATTGCTTACCGGATTTTTCCTAATTTTTATCTCGGAGTGAATTTTGACAGAAATCAAACGACAGCCACTGATATAAATGAAGTGATGGCTACGGATGAAGATTTCCTAAAACATGGCCCGGACATTAAGAATTCAGGGTTTGGATTGGTTTACCGGTACGATAGCAGGGATTTTCCTGAAAACGCTTACAAAGGATTTTTTATTGAATTAAGCGGAACAGCTTATGGTAAACATACACAAACGAATCATATCTTTCGGGTTGCAGAGCTGGATTATCGGCAATACCAGCAAATTGTAAGAGAAGGAAGTACACTTGCCTGGCAGATTAAAACAAGATTAAGTAGGGGAGATGTGCCCTGGACGGAGATGTCGATGATAGGAACACCCTTTGACCTGCGAGGTTATACCTGGGGTCAATACCGTGATAACGATATGTTGTTCTTGTTGACAGAATATCGATATATGTTTGGTAGAAAAACACCAAGGTTAAAAGGGCAAATGTATGGGCCTCTTGGCTTTGTTGTCTGGGCGGGTACCGGGTCCGTCGCACCAAAATTTGATCAAATGAAAAACTGGTTACCCAACGGTGGGATAGGGCTTCGTTTTGAATTGCAGGAAAGAATGAATATCAGGATAGATTATGGAATTGGATTAAATTCAAGTGCCTTTTATATTAGTTTTAATGAAGCTTTTTAAATATTACAGGGCATGCCGGAACTTGCTTATGTTTTTAATAAAAAAGGTAGGTTGTTGAGGTGGAATAAAAATATAACTCATTGTGTTTAATTATTTTCTCGTGCCTGCCCTGATTAAGTATAGGTATAAAAACAATATGTATGTAGTGGCAGAGCCTCAATTTAGTCTGATGTACAAAGCATAGGTGGAGTACAATTTGGATGTTATTGGCAAAAAAGCCCGCATCCGTGATTATAAACAAATTTTACGAATCATTAATAATTAAAGGAATGGATAAGCAGGTGAAAAAAATGTGGAACGGAATCATTGGCATACAATTTTAGTTGAATAAAAGGTTAATCCAAGCATTTTGTTATGAAAATTGTTTACTTAAATGAATTTTCTAATTGAATTAATGAAATTTTATAAATATATATTAATAATACTTTTTTTTATTGGTCTAAGTAATTATCATGCTTATTCTCAATCAAAAAAGAATCCTTCTAATCATTTTTTTGAATTTAAATGGGCAAACGATTTTGTTTTTGAAACCGACTATTATTTTTCTAATGGATTGGAATTAACCTATTATGCTCCTTTCCTTAGAAAATCGCCCATCAATTATATTTTGCTGCCTGCGAAAAAACAGGAAATTGTTTATCATGGAATAACAATAACACAACATTTTTTTACGCCGGATGAATTGTTTTCAACTTCGATAAATGTGCAGGACAGACCCTTTGCATCTTATTTATTGATTGGCCAACAAAAAGTTTCAGTAAATAAACAGAAAGGGCTGAAAATGCATTCGGAATTTCAGCTTGGCCTGCTGGGAAAATATTCGGGTGGTGAATCCATTCAAAACAACATCCATGAAATATTGCCTACATCTGAGCCTGTCATAGGATGGCTAAATCAAATACAACCCGACCTGGCACTGAATTACCTAA
>JAIOSH010000099.1 GCA_021107685.1 Bacteroidales bacterium
ATTTATTGGAATCAGCCTTAAAGTCAGGTCTTAAAAACTTTGGCGAAAAACATCCAAATGTTGCAGTTCGTCAGTCCAACCTGGCAAATGTTTATTCTGATTTGGGAGACTATGAAAAGGCTCGCGGTTTATGGGAAGCAGCATATAAAAATTTCAAGAATTCTCTTGGAGAAGATCATCCCAATACAAAAACTGTTTTCAATTTTTTGAATATATGATAAGTACCATAATAATTTCACTATTTCTTTTATCAACAATATTTGGATTCTCTCAAAAAAATAATTTAAAATTATCAGCAGTTGTTTTTCCGGGTTATCAAGGATTTTCTTTGGGCTATGAAAAAAAAACATTAAAAAAATCAAACATCTTCTTAGAATATGGGCTTGCTCCCGGATTTGGATATATTAAAGGAGATACAAATGATTATTACCACTTTGAGATAAGAATTCTCGTTGCACTTTGTTTAGGGTTATAACTCAAACTGTTCGGGGATTGCAAGTGCCCGGATATCAACTTTTCTCATTATAATAAGTAATTTATGGATTATAAATCTGAAAGAGCTGAAAAACCAGTTATTCTACAATAATTCGCTTAAAAATTGTTCTGTCTTTTATCTTTAATTGAAGAAGATAAATCCCGTTTTCTAAATGTGAAGAATTCATTCGAAAGTTTTTATCATTTACTTTTTCAGTATGAATAAACCGGCCGGAATAATTATAAATTTTAATAAAGATAATTTGTTGATCAGATTTGATGTAAATACACTCTGTGGCTGGATTTGGATAAATTTCCAATTTGAATTCCTGTTTATGAATTGTTTCGATATTTGAAGATTTTTCAAGTATAAAATCTGCAACCTTTGGAAAATGATCTGAAGAATTTCTAGTGTCAGATTCTTCCAACCCATATAAGTCGAGCCTTTCCTGAGGCATTACTTCAGTTTGAAGAGTAAATGCTTTTTCAATATCCGTAACGCTGTTGGAAAAAATCATATAATCAAGCCTGCCAGGGGGATATGACCCCTCATCATTACGCCATGTATAAGCCATTCGTTTATCTGTCTGACGTGAAATTAAATCCTCTAAATCGCTATTATCCCAATCAATTGGTGCAGCAGGTCCAAAGGTCAGAGTATCTTGTATGTCTCCATATAACAGGGTTGTTAATTGTTGTGAAAGTCCCACAAGATTTAAATCACCCATAAGTATAAATGGAGTATTTTCGGGTAAGTCGATATTCCCTCCCTGAGTTTTTGCATCAAGCATAAAAGAAACAAAAGCATCAGCTTCCATTTGCCGTGTTATATCATTGTCGCAACAACTAAAATGAGCACTGATAACCAATATATCTTGTTTGAATATATCAGGAAGATCAATCAAACAAGCTGTTATACGGCGTTCGGGATGTACAAGCCAGCTCTGGATAATTGGGTGTCGGGACGCAGTAATATTCGCTCCATCATTCTTATTAGCATACCAACCTTCGATATTGCCGGTTGGAAGATTCGTATTCAGGAAGTTCAGAGCGGTTGATATTGTTGTATTCCAACATTCATTAATCGTAATAATATCCGGTGCTATGGCAGTAAATATCCTTGCCAATCCAGGTAAACGTTGCGGATCATCCAATCCACCAATATTATTTTCAAAATCGTTTCGAATATTATAAGCCATTAATCGCAACAAATCATCATCTTCTTTTTGAATAAAGATAGGAACAGCAGGTTCAACATTTGTATTATCGAAAATGTATGTAAATAATTCTCCTTGATTTGGTATATTATCACCGTTGGTTACGTAATTGGTGAAACATAATTTGATAGTATCACCAGTGAAAAGGTAATCAATCCCATTTGGTCTAACATGCCTGCCGATGGCAATTTCAAAGGAAGTACAGGTTACGGTTGGCAATACCCGCAATTGAATGTCAGAAAAGTTAATATATTCCCATGAACTTCCTTCATTCAGGTATCCGAATCGTTGGCCGAAATTCCAGTCCATTTCCGAACCGATTCCATTTATCTGCCAGCCGGTAGCCGGGTCATTATCTGCATCAATATCAAGATAAATTTCATTGTTTTCTGTCAGGTCTATCTCATTACTGAAGTCTATTTTTATAAATAGAAAGTCATTATCATTAGCAACAGTAAATTTTAGAAAATCTATTTCCTCACCGCTTAATTGTTCATCCTCCTGAAAGTATATTGCATTTTCCCAATCATCATAAGTTCCGTCAATATAAATAGGTAATGCCTGAGGCCTGCTTGCAACTGAAATAAAAATAAAAGATAATAGTATGATTGTCCTTTTCACTATTTTTTGAGTAATCATTGCTAAATGTTTTTAATTTTTTTAATACAATAGAATAATTTTATATCCAACACTGGTTTTCTTTTTCAGGAAAAAGCAAATATTGATGCTCAACTTTTTGCCAAACAAATGTAATAAATTTATTGATAGTTCTACAGTATTATTTTTATAAAAAAATTCTATTAGAAGCTATCTCTCGAATCAAAACAATAAATGATAACTGATGGTTGCACCAATTTAATGGCTAAAAAATAATTCTCATAGCACCTTAATTTTTTTTGTAAGTTAAATTTTGGTTATTGTTTAAAAAATTTTATTTTTGAGCAATATTTTTATAAAACAAAGACTTTTTAGACAGACTGACATTAGCGGTCATTATTAACATTTTAAATAAATCAAAAGATGAAAATTAAAAAAAGATTTTGGGTTGTTTTAGTATATTTAGGAATTGTTTTGCTTTTTTACCTGGCAATCAATCCAATATCAAATCTAATTGCAAAAATGCAATATGGTGATTCTGAATTTTTATTTCAATCGTTTTACTATCCATTAGCATCAATTGGCTATATTGTCTATATTGTTTATGGTTTTGCCATAATTACCGCCGGTCTTTCATTTTTTTTCTATTCAAAATATCGCAGACAAAATAAAATGGAATTGATGAAAGGATTTAAAATTACTTCAATAATAAGTGTGATTGGGCTTGTTTATTTAATAACAGGGTTAATATTCAGTTGAAATAACGACCAGTGTAAATAGAAAAATAAATATATCAGTACGCCTCTGCGGTGGGGTATCATAAATTTTTAGTTATCGAATTTTTTATCATTCAATATTATGGTATAGTCTGAAATTAAATAGATTATAAAATATCGAATATTGATACTTCGACTTCGCTCAGCACAGGTTAACGAATGACGAATAATGAAATTTTTCACATTTTACAGGCTAAATAATATTTTGATGTGCTGGGGAAATATTTTGGTCGGACAATTCCTTTAC
>JAIOSH010000567.1 GCA_021107685.1 Bacteroidales bacterium
ATGAGAATATTTTTATATTTCTTTATAAGGCAATATTATATTCACTTTTGTTCCCGAAGCATTTCCTTTTTTATCTTTAAGGTCTGTAATATTTACAGAATATTCCTCACCGGTATTTCTGTTTAATATTTCCAAACGTGCTTGTGTAATCAACATCCCTCTTGATTTACGCTTTATTCCTGATTCCTCTACTATTTGCATTGCTTTTTTTCTGCCAATTCCATTATCAAGAACAGTACATAAAATTTTATGGTTTGTTAATTTAAAATCTATATTGATTTTACCTTTTGAAGGCTTTTTAACAAGACCATGAATAATTGCATTTTCAACATAGGGTTGAACAATCATTGGGGGGATTTCAATAAATTCTTCATCAATACCAGGATCAACAGATATTTTATAGCTAAATTTATTGTCAAATCGGAGTTTCTCTATATCCATATAATAAGTAAGAGCTTTTAATTCGTTTTTAAGAGGTATAAATTTATTTATAGAGTTTGATAAATTTAATCGCATTAGTTGTGAAAATTTAGCTAAATAATTAATTGCTGTTTTTGTATCATTAGTTAAAATAAAACTCTGAATTGAATTAAGCGAATTAAAAATAAAATGCGGATTCATTTGCAAGCGTAATGCCTTTTGTTCCAAATCAAAGACCTGTTTTTCTATAATAAACATCTTTTTTTCCACTTCGTGTTTTTTCCTGAAGTTTTTAATTCGCCTATAAATAAGAAACCAAACTATAGCAATAATAAAAAGCCCGAAAAAAATTCTAAAAACCCATGTTTCCCACCATGGAGGAACAATAATTATAGTTAAAGCAATATCTTTCTTATTCCAAATACCATCATTATTTGAGCCTTTAACTCTGAAAACATAAGTTCCAGGTTTTACATTTTTGTATTGTGCTGTTCTGTTTTTAGCATCAACATCTATCCAGTTTTTATCAACATTATCTAATTTATACTTATATTTATTTTTTGAAGGATTTGTAAAATCAAGTGCAGAAAATTCAAAAGAAAAAAAATTATCATTATAATTTAACCTGATAGTATCTCCATTAAAATATTCTCTTGGTTGAATTTCATTGAACTTTTTAAAGGCGGTTATTACAATAGTAGGTTTATTAAGGTTTGTTTTAATATCCTTAGGATAAAAAGAATTAAATCCATTCATTCCTCCGAAAAACATTTCACCGGTATTACTTTTATAAAAAGCTCCGATATTAAACTCATTACTTTGAATACCATCCTTTACATCATAATTAACAAAATGTTCGTCTTTAATATTAAATTTTGATAATCCTCCATTTGTACTCAACCATAAATTACCATTTTCATCTTCCAAAATACTATAAACAACATTATTAGCAAGTCCGTCTTTCTTAGTATATGCTTTAAACTCACCTGTGGCTTTATTAAATCTGTTTAGTCCGCCACCGGATGTTCCCACCCAAAAGATACCGGTTTTATCTTCATAAATTGAAAAAATATAACTATTACTAATACTTTTTTCATTCTTAGTATCATGCTTATATCTTGTAAAAATTTCTTTTTCTATATCAAATTTATTTAAACCATCAAGTGTGGTAATCCATAAAACGCCCTGCTTGTCTTCGTTAACCGATGTAACCCTGTTGCTGCTTATACTATTAATATCTTCAGGGCTGTGTCTATATACTTTAAACTTATTGGTATTTGGATCGAACTTAGATAAACCGTTACCGGTAGCAAACCAAATATATCCATTAGTATCCTCAAAAATTGAATTAATATAATTACTGCTAATACTATTTATATTATTAATATCACGCCTGTAATGAGTAAATTTATCTTTTTTAATTTCGTATTTATCAAGTCCAAAACCATAAGTTCCAATCCATAAATTGTCTTGTTTATCAAAATAAATACATCTTACATTATTATTTATTAATGAATTTTCTTTGCCATGAATATTTGTAATAAAATTAAATTTTCCTGTATTTCTATCAAATATATTGATACCATTATTTGTTGCTATCCAAAAGACACCAGGTATTTTTTCACAAATTGACCAAATAATATTACTATTAAGACTTTTATTACTATTAGAAGTTTGATAATAATGATTAAATATATTTGAGTTCCTGTCGAGTTTATTAACTCCTTGAAAAGTTCCAAGCCAAATAGCACCTGCTACATCTTCATAAATACAATAAATATTATTGTTGCTTATACTTTTTGTATTATTGAGAACATTTTTATAATGAATAAATTCTCCTATTTCTCTATTAAAAAGATTTAATCCGCCACCAATAGTTCCTACCCAAAACAAACCGTAACTGTCTTCAAATAAATAACGAACACAATTATTACTTAAACTTTTTTTGTTTTCAGGGTCATGCTTATAATGAATAAAAGAGTTATCATTATAATTATATTTATTTAAACCGTTGTTTGTGCCTATCCATAAATCTCCCTGCTTATCCTGAAAAACAGCCCATATAAGATTACCACTCAGACTTTTAGGGTCGTCAGGTTTATGATAATATCTTATTGATTTTTGCGATTTTAAATCTAATTTTACTAAACCATAATATGTTGCAATCCAGATAAAACCACGGTCATCCTGGCATATTTGATAAATTCGGTTACTTCTAAGACCGAATTGATTTTTAACGTTATGCATATACGGATAAAATTTCTCTGTCTGCCTGTCGAATCTATTCAAGCCGGCACGTGTACCAAACCATAAAAAACCATTATTATCCTCAATTATTGACGTAATCCTATTATCAGAAATGCTATTAGTGTCATTGGGATTGTGTTTATATTGCTTAAATGTTTGGGAGTTCCTATCTAATTTATTTAATCCATTCTCGGTTCCTATCCATAAAACACCATGACTATCTTCAAAAAGTGTATTAATGGTTTGGTTACTTAATCCATTTTCAATATTATAAATTGTAAAATTGTAACCATCATATTTATTCAGACCATCCCAAGTGCCAAACCACATATAACCATTACTGTCCTGCACAATTGAATAAATCCAATTTTGAGAAAGTCCTTTTTCCAATTTAACATTTTCAGAAGAAAAGTGATTAATTTTAATATTATCTAATTGCTGGGCAATAAGCTCTATCTGAAAATTTGAAAGAAAATAAAAAAGGATAAATAAATAAATAAATTTAATATTTTTAGTTTTGCTATACATATAATTTTATGTAGCTTTTACGATAATATTTAAATTAAGTTATAGAATTAAAAACCCAACCAACGCCACAGGAAGAATTTTCTTTTTTTGCTTTTATTAAGTTTTTTTGCACGTCTTTGGTTTTTTTTCATTCTTTTTTGGGTCTCTTTTGTTTGAACATCCTTGTGTTTTTTTAATCCGCTTTTGTATATTTTTTGGTTTTCCTTATGTTTTTGTTCCTGCATTTTTTCAGCTTGTTTTTGTTTTTTCCGTACCTGATACGATTTACAACTAAAAAAAAGAGGTAAAAAACATAATAATAAAATGAATAGCTTATTTTTATTGAATCTCATATTATTTAATTTTTTTACTAAATTAAAAAATATTACTTTACCTTTGCGATTACATAACTAAGCACAAAGCTACAAATAAATATAAAAGAGTTAAATGTTATACGTGAGATGTGAGATAATTATACAAATAAAACTTGTATAAACTGATAGTAAGGCTGATAGCAATATGTTTCGTGAAGATATAATGCCTTATCCCGTAGGGATGCCAATGGCATAAATAATAATGCTAATCAAGGGTTATAAGTTTATTTTTTTAACAAATTTTTACAAAGCAATAGTATAATATGATTAATAAAAAACATATAATATTTTATTTTATTGCAATAATTTTTATTGGATTAATTTTTTATCCATCCTGTAAAAAAGATAAAGATGAAGCTATTCCGTATGTATATGTTAATTTCACATTACAACCCAATGGTATTGATTTTATTGAAACAGGCGGATGGACTTATATAACAGGATACGGTAATAGGGGAATAATCATATATCGTCCTCTGCAAGATGAATTTTTAGCTTATGAAAGAACCTGTCCTTATGATCCGGAAAAAAGTTGCGCAATCGTTGAAGTTGAATCATCCGGAATTACTGCAATTGATTCATGTTGCTTTTCAAAGTTTCTTTTAACAGACGGTTCCCCGTATGAAGGACCTGCAACACTTCCATTAAAACAATACAGAACCAAATATGACGGTAATACTTTACATGTTTTCAATTAAACCTTTTTATTTTTGAAATCTATGTATTGCAAAAGTAACTACTCCCCAAATTTGAAAATTCATATCTTCAGTGATCTCTAAAGGTTTAAATTTTTCATTTTCAGGTTCAAGGTAATATTTTTTACCTTTCCTTTTTATTCTTTTAACTGTAAATTCTCCATTAATTACTCCTAAAACGATTTTTCCGCTTGCAGGTTCAACAGAGCGGTCAACAACAAGAATATCACCATCAAGTATTCCTGCATTTATCATAGAATTTCCATTGACCTTAACCAAAAAAGTTGCTGACCGGTTTTTTATTAAATACTCATTCAAATCAAGCTTTTTTTCAATAAAGTCTTCAGCAGGTGAAGGAAATCCCGCTGAAATTGTATTTACATATAAAGGTAATTTTTGGGGAGTATCATTTTTCGGTTTGAAAAATTCAAATACATTGTTTTTACTGGAATATTCCGAATTTCTGTTTTCCATATTTTGAGTAATTAGTTAAAGTAAAGTACGTCCATAATATCCGATTTTTTGTAGGTCGTCCCTACGGGACTTTTGTAACTCCCTCATTATCACCCCCGACTACTGTCAGGGATTACAAATAGTTCGTCGCTATGCGACTTTATGAACAAACATCAA